>CANQTA010000023.1 GCA_947626655.1 uncultured Bacilli bacterium | reverse complement strand
TACCTAGTATTATACTTATAATTGTAGGAATAGTTTTATTATTAAAAAATAAAAAAAGCAATAAATAGTAATTTGTATGTGCAAAATAAAACTTCTAAAGTGAAAATTAGAAGTTTTATTTTATAATTGCATCATCTTGTGTAAATCCATCAAGTGAATTTTCTTTTACTTGTATGCAAATATAAGTAATATCTGAATCATTAGAAGCAAAAAATTGTCTTTCTGCTTTTGGCGAAATCTTAATAAAATCTCCAGAAGTTAAATTAATTTCTTCACCATCAATTATAACCTTACCTGAACCATTAATAATGAAGTAGATCTCTTCATTTTGTTTGTGTGAATGAACAAAAGGTACTCCTTGTCCAGCAGGTAAAACATTATAACTAATTTCTGCTCCTGTTAAACCCAATTTGTCATGTAATTCTACTCTTGGTGCATTTTCTAAACTTACTTTTTTATAATTTGCCATTTTTCTATCCTCCTTCACTTATATTTAATCATATTATGCAGTTAAAAAGTAGTACGCACTTTAAAGTAACTATGTTCCGTTTTAACTTAATGTATGCTATAATTGAAATGATTTAAACGAGGTGTAATATGAAGAAAAGAAGAGAATTACCTGAATGTCCTGTTGCAACAACAGTTAGTTTAATAGGTGATAAATGGAAAATATTAATAATTAGAAATTTATTAGAAAGAGTATGGAGATTTAACGAATTACAAAAATCATTAGAGGGAATATCGCAAAAGGTTTTAACCGATAATTTAAGACAACTTGAACGAGATGGTATTATTTATCGTAAGGATTATAAAACTAATCCTCCTAAAGTGGAATACGGAATGACTGAACTTGGACTTGAATTAGGTAAAACATTAAATCAAATGGCTTTATTTGGTGATTTTTATAAAAAACAAATGAATTATTGAGGTGACATAATGCAGTGTATTAAAGATAGTATTAAAAATATAAATATTGTTATTGGTTGTAATATTGGCTGTCCTTATTGTTATGCTAGAATGAATAATAATAGATTTCATACCATAGAAGATTTTAATAAACCTGAATTTTTTGAAAATAAATTGAAAATGCTAGATAATAAAAAATACGGATCATATCTATTAACAGGACAAAGTGATTTATCAGGTTGGAGTAAAGATTGGCTAAATAAAGTATTTGTTAAAATGGAAGAAAATAAAGAAACACAATATATTTTTTTAACAAAAAGACCTGAAAAAATTAAAATAGATTCTACACCCGATAATGGTTGGTTTGGTGTAACTATTACTTCATCTAAAGAAAAATATCGAATAAAAGAACTTAAAAATAATATCAAAGCTAAACATTATCATCTTACATTTGAGCCAATGTTTGATGATGTAGGAGAACTTGATTTAACTGATATTTCTTGGATAGTTATAGGTACTGAAACAGGTAATAGAAAAAATAAAGGTGTAACTAAAAAGGAATGGGTTGAAAATATTTATAATCAAGCAAAAAAGAAAAATATTCCTGTATTTATGAAAGAAGATTTACTTGGAATATTAACAGAAGATGAAGTGATACAAGAGTTTCCGAAAGAATTTGGAGGTATGAAATGATAGATTTAAAAAATATTGTAATAAAAGAAAAGAAAGTTGATACAGTTTTAACAAAATCAAATTTACCAATCGCAGGGTATTCTATAAATCCTTATGTTGGTTGTCCTTTTGGTTGTAAGTATTGTTATGCAACATTTATGAAAAGATTTACTAATCACAAAGAAGATTGGGGTGCATTTTTAGATGTTAAAATGTGGGATAAAATAAAAAATTCTGAAAAGTATAAAGGACAAACAATGATAGTTGGATCAGTTACAGATGGATATAATTATTTTGAGGGAAAATATAAAAGAACAAGAGCATTTTTAGAAGAAATGCAAGGTAGTGGAATCAATTTAATCATTACTACAAAATCAAATTTAGTAACAAGGGATATAGATTTAATAAAGACTTATCCTAATCCATTAGTTGCTTGGTCTATTAATACTTTAGATGAAGATTTTAAAAATGATATGGATAATGCTCCATCTATTAAGTTAAGAATAGAAGCAATTAAAAAAGTACATGAGGCAGGAATAAGAACAGCTTGTTTCATCTCTCCAATATTCCCTGAAATAACAAATGTATTTGAAATAATGGAAGAAATAAAAGATTTTTGTGATTATATATGGCTTGAAAATCTTAATTTAAGAGGAACATTTAAACCTACGATTATAAATTATATAAATGAAAAACATCCTGAATTAAAAGAATTATATAATAAAATATATACTAAAAAAGATATGACTTATTGGGAAGAATTGGATAAACAAGTAGAAGAATATGCCAATAAAAATGGCTTTATGTATGTAATAGATGAAGAGCCATTTTTGAAAAACCCAACAGGTAAACCTATCATTATTAACTATTTTTATCACGAAAAAATTAAACAATCATCAAAAAATAAAAAGTAATACAAATTACAATTTGTATGAGTAAGATTTAGGTAATAATTAGACATTAAAATTTGAAATTTTTAATAAATTATTTTAATTTTTTCTAATTTAAAATAAACAAAAACAAATGAAAAATAAGGGAAAAAGTGAAATTTTAAACAAAAAAGATTTAAAAAAATTTCGCCCCCTGAAGAGTCAGCGAAAGCTGGCTCATTTTTGTTTTTTGTTTGAAATTATGGGGCTTTGTAATTTTTGATTTTTATAAAATAATGCTTTCAACTACCAATCAACTACCAAAATCTAATATTTTTTAATCAGTACAAGTAAGTTTATTTATGGTATTTACAGCATCATAAAGTTTATCTTTGTGCATATGAGTATAAGTGTCTAAAGTTTCTTCAATAGATGAATGACCAAGAAATTGAGATACTACTGCTATATTAGCATTATTATTAATTAGAAGTGATGCACAACTATGTCTAAAGTCGTGTAATCTAATTCTTTTAATATTAGCCTTTTTAGCAATTTCAATATTCTTATGTCTCATTTTATAGAATGTGATAGGAACAAAGCCTCCAAATATAAACCAATCTTCATTAAATTCGGCAAATTGTTTTTGTTCTTCATATAACTTTTTAAGATCATCAAACAATATATTAGCAATTGGTAAAATACGATTGCTTTTTTCAGTTTTAGGTTTTGTTAGTTCGTAATTATAAGAAGTTTCAGAGCCATGCGTTACTGCTTGTTTTGTAATAGATACCATTTTATTATTCCAATTAATATCTTTCCATTGTAAAGCTCTTGCTTCACCTCTACGAAGACCACAATAATATAAAGTTTCATACATACATTTAATTTGTAAGTCAGGTGCAAAAGAAATATATTGTTTAAATTCATCTAAAGTATAAAAATCCATTTCTCTTTTTATATCAGATGCCGAAGTAAAACTTTCCATTCGACTATAAAACTTACTCATATTGAATCCATAAGTTTTAACTGCCCAATTAATTACAATCTTTAAGAATTTTTGAATTTCATTTTTATAACTATTGGAGCAATTAACTTTCATCATTTCAGCTCTCCATTTTTGATAATGAGTAGCATCCATATCTTTTAGTTTTACTTTATCAAACATACCAATATATTTAATTCTATCTCGGTAGGTCTTTAATGTTGACCATCTTACAATGTCTTTTTGAACTTCATAATACTTTGTATATAAATCTTTAAAAGTCATATTCATATCGCCTTCAAAAATATCAGCAATTTTTAAATATTCTTTTTCAGCACGTTTTGCCTCAGCTTCGGTTTTATAGGCTTTGGAAAATTTTTTGTGTTTCTTTCCATCTAAACCTGTTTCCCATACATACCATATATATTTACGACCATCTTTAGTCCATTTGCTTTTTTCTAATAGTCTAACTGCCATATTCATTCCTCCTTTGCTAGATTAGACTATTCACGCACTTCAATTGGTAGTTTATCACAAATACTTGATTTATCCAACTGAAGTGGTGATAGTTTACTTATCTTTCAATTTCAAAATCATCTTTATTTTTGTTATTTTTATTGTAATAACCATAGTTAATGGCATCTGCTATATCTTCGTATTCTTCAAGATTTTCTTTAGGCTTATCCCTGTTTAAAACCTTATCAATAGCTTTGCACATTTTCTTAAAGAGATTTTTCCATTTATTTACTTCAGTTTCTAACTTTTCTTTAAGATTTTTAATATTATTTTCTAATACATTAACCAAATCTTTTAATTTACCAATTTCATCTTTTTGCTCTTTAATAATTTCATTTCTTTTCAGAAGTTCACTATTATTTTTAAAAGTTTTATTTTCTTTTGTAAGTTTATTTATTTCAATATCTTTATTGGTATTATCAGTTGATAGGATAATTATTTTACGTTGTAAACCTTTGGTATATTTTATAATTCTAAAGACATCTTCCTCTTTATATCCTCTAATTTTTCTTTTAGTAAGATTTAGTAATTCTTCATTATCTTCATTTTTCAAATTTTTAAGCCCATTTTTAGAGTTTTCAATAATCTTTAAAGTATTTTCCTTTTCTTGTTTTAATTCTTCTAATTCAGCCTTTTTCTCAGCAATATCATAATCTAGCTTAGATTGATTTTCTTTACTTGAACCAATATCACCACGATAAAGGTTAAAACCTCTCTCAGTAATAAATTTGTTAAACTCATTTTGCATATGATAAAAGGATAATGCTCCACCTTTATCTTTCCAAAACTGATCACAATTTAAAAATTTTCCATTTGCTTCTTCATAAACAATTATGCCTTTATCATCACGAAGTAATTTAGGAACAATAGAACTTGTACCATTTTTCTTTGTAATTTCTTCTTTAACGACATTTCCATTACTATCTTTTACAAAACATTTTCTTTTCACTTTATTAACAATAGGTAGAAAATAGGCTTGTAGGTGAGGGGTATCTTCATCATAATGAATTTGGGCAAGTAAAATATTTTCTTCACCAACATAATTTTTTAAAAAATCCATACACGAATCAAAAAAATAAGTTACAGAACTTGGAATATCATCTTTAGATTTTAAATCAGGTACCATTACAGCTTGTCCTTTTTTATCACCTTTATGATACGTTCTACCGCTATCTTTAAATTTCATTCCTAAACTTTGAAAAAATTCAGGTCCACTTGTAAATGTTACACCATTTAATAAATTAGTGGATGGTCTATCTAAATATTCTATATTTCGGTCTTTTAAATTTTTCTTTACTTGCTGATATAAATTCTTTTCAGTTAGTGATACATATTCATAATTAAATTGTTTTCTTTCTTTGTCATAATTACCTGTACCTTTTCTATCAGTCATTTCAACACCAATATTATATAAATCATTCTTTTTATATTTGGGTGCTACTCGTACTACTTGTTTTCCATCATACAATATTAATCCTCCTTTGCCTGTTTTTTCTTTAAAGGTCATTTATGACCTATCTCACTAGGGCATAGCCCAATCGTGAGTTTAAGGGCTTACCCTTAAAAATCCCAAAATAATCACTATCGCCACTTTCATTTTCTTACGAAAACAAAACGTGCTACGTTCTTATTTTTATAGAAGATGATTATTCATCATCTTCTATGGTAGGTTCTTCGTATATGCAATGATAATTTCTTTTATCACTTTTTCTATCTTTAGTAAGATAGACACCTTCTTTATTTAGTAATTCCATATTAGCATTAAGTAATCTTCCAAATCTTAATGCTGTCGTTTTTAACTTGGCATCATTTATAATATCAGTACAAGTAAAATCAAATTCTTTCTTTTGTGATGCGTATTTAATAAAGAATATTAAATTTTCATCAATTTCATCATCTTCAATAGGATTACTAATTTTAAAAGATTGATTTTGATTTCTTTTTAATTCAACATCAAAACCTGCAAAATCTCTATTGATTACTTTCATAGTTAAATGATTATGATCGTATTTATTTTCAAATAGAGTAACTTTTCCATCTATACAAGCGTCAAAAGCTGTACTGCCTAAAGTTTCATTTCTTTTATTTAAGTGATGAGTAAATAATATTGATATATTATACTTTTCACACAATTCTCTTAATTTAGGCATAAGTTTTTGAGCTACATCTTGAAAATCATTTATATCATAAGAAATACCTAAATCTATATCTTTAAGCATATCCATAATTACTAATTTAGGTGTAGTTTTATCACCAGCAAAGTCAGCAATTTCCCATTCATGATCAAAGATACTAATATTAGGTTTACCATTTCTATCAATTACATATAATGAATCCTTTTTAGGCTTTAATTCAAGTGTCTCATATCTTTGCTTTAATTGACCGAAATCCGATTCTGTGCTAATATATAAAACAGGTGAGACAATTACTTTACGACCTAAAAATGGTATTCCATAGGTGAGACAGTAGGAAAGTTGAAGTGCCAACATAGACTTTCCCACTTTAGGTTTTGATACAAGTAAATAAACACCTTTAGACCTCATTAATCCTTCGATTATGATGTCTTTTTTTGTGCTTGTATCTAATTCCTCGATCAGTTTCAAATTTTATGCTCCTTTCTTTACTCTAGATTCTAAATAACTAATATTAATATCTAAATAATCTACAACTTCTTTCATAGGTACTACATGCTTTGGAATCATATAGCCTTGCTTGGTTAGTTTGTTTTTAATTTCTCTTTTAATTTTTAAAGCAGAATTTCTACCAACTTGGCTAATCTTCATTAAATCTTCTAAGGTACACCATTGTTTTGAAACGATTTCTAAAGTTTCCTCAGCAGTCATTTTTCTCCTCCTTTCATTTAAATTTTTATTACTACTAAATTAAGACTAGCTTTATTAAACTTAATCACCTCCAAACATATTGAAAGCCTAGCCTTACAATTTTATTATCTAATATTTTAAAATTTTTGTCAAGTTAAACTTTCAAAAAAATATAGTTAAACTTACAAAAATGTGATATAATGATAGTGGATGAAATTAAATTCTAATAAATAAAGGAGTTTTATATTATGGAAGAAAAAACTTTAAGAACTTTAATTGAAGGTGGTCGAGAAGCAAAGCGTTTCTCACAAAGAGAACTTGCAAGAAGAATTGGCTTAAGTAATACTTCTTTAAATGACCTTGAAAAAGGAAAAGTTCAAAAACCTGATATTGAAATATTAAGAAAAATTGCCGAAGAATTAGATTTATCATTAAAAGAATTATTAAGTGTAGCAGGATATAACGAATTAACAACATGGGTAGTTGATGATGAATTTAAAAATAAATCTTCTAAAGATTTAAAAAATATTATAAAAGAAGCAAGAGCATTCAAATATGATATTTTAGATTGGGATGCTAAGAAAAGAGCAATTGCAGGAGATGTAATGGGAAAACTAGATCGAATTGCATTTAAATTGGATTTGATAAAAGATAATAGAGGAACAAGCTATACCTTAGATGAAGCTGTAAAAGACATTAAAGAAGTTGTTGAAGAATTAGATAAAGTTGCTAAAAAATATGATTATAGTAAGTTACCTTATGATGTGTAGAAAGTGAGTGATAAATAATGTCAAAAGTAAAAATATTGTGGAGTGGAATAACAGGAAGGACAGGAAAAGAAGCATTAAAGTTATCGGAAGAAAGTGATTTAGTAGAAATTGTTGCTGGAATATGTAGGAGTGATAATAACTTTTATAATTATAATCAATTAGATAATATATCAGAAGATTTTGATGTAATTGTGGATTTTTCACATAAAGATAGTTTTAATAAAGTATTAGCTTTTGCCTTAAAAGTTAAGAAACCACTTATTATTGGTACTGCGGGATTAACTGATGAACAAATAAAATCATTTGAAGATGCATCTAAAATTATTCCTATATTTAGAGGTGGAAATTTTAGATTTGATGTTAAAAGTTTTATTGATAATGTTGTAGAATATGCGAAAACTTGTAAAGATGATAATATTGAGTTGGTAGAAACACATTATAAAACAAAAAAAGTACCAAGCGAAACAGCTAAAGTTATTGCTAAAAGAGTATTAAATGAAACTGGTAAAAATGTTGAAATTAAATCCTTCTTGGAATATGATGAGTTAATAAATGATTGGAAAGTTTCTAATTTGCATTGCAGAGTTGTTGGATTTAAAGAATTAGCACGAGATGTTTTAAATATAGCAATTATGATGAAAAATAAAAAACCAAATGACGTATACGATTTAGATAGATTATTTAAAGAAAAAAATTTAGAGGATTTATGTACATTTTTAATTGAAGCTAAAAAACAAACTTATGCAAACGAAAAAGTAAAAAAAATTTTATCTACTCGAAGAGGATCGTATGATTATGAGTATTCAAATGGAATCATGACTTATCATGATACATATTTTGGTGGTACAAATTTTATGGGTGAAGAAGTTGTCTATTTATCTAATGAAACACCAATTTGGGGAATGAATTATTATGGAATTACTTTAGATGAATCATTAAGTGAAGAAACTATTGATAAAGCATTAAGACCAGCATTAATGAAAGTTGGAGAAGATGACATTATCCCAGTAAGGGGTCCAAAAGAATTTGTAAATTCTGAATATAAATATACTTTTGAAGTGTCCGGTACTATTGATTATTTTGATGGTGTTGAATCTATATATAAGAATAATCAAAAAGTTTATGTATTAAAATGTCATGGTGGGGCTATAAAGAGGTGAATTAAAATGCAAATTATAAAGAATAATAATGCAACTAAAAGTGCCAACAGTGATAAGTGTAAAACATTAGAATATTCATTTAATGATAAAGATATAGATTTAGGAATTGCAACTATAACAGGTAGATATCCAGAAACAGGCTATTGTGTTAATACAATTAGTAAAGAATTGATTTATGTATTAGATGGTAAAGGGAAAATTTATTTTGATAATAATTATATTGAATTTGAAAAAAGAGATTCCATTTTAATAAATCCAGGTGAAAAATACTATTGGGATACAGAATATTGTGTTGTATCAATGTCTTGTACTCCTGCTTGGGATGAGAAGCAACATAAATTAGTTCAATAATTAATAATTGTTTATAGAGTGAATTATGAGTAATTTAATGAATTATTTGAATATTTTATCTACTAGAGAATGGGCTACAATTATTTGGCTTTTAATTTTATTAATGTATATACTAAAAAACAAGAAAACAAAAGATGCATTCTTAAATGTTATTAAAATATTGTTTGGGAAAAAATTAATAAAGATATGGCTAATAACTTCATTGTATGTAATTATAATAACTTTTCTATTTTCAAAAATAGAAATTTGGGATAATTTATATATAAAAGATATTATTATATGGTTTATTACTTCTGGAATAATATTTTGCTTTAACGCAGCTTCTAAGGAAGCTGATGAACAATATATTTGGAAAGTTTTAAAAGATAATTTAAAATTTACAATTGTTATAGAATATATTTATAGTACTTTTACTTTTAAACTTTGGGTAGAATTATTAATTATACCTGTCATAACTCTTCTAGCAATGGTAGATGCTTATTCTGAAAGAAAGGAAGAATATTATATTGTACATAAGTTTATGCAAGGAGTTTTTGCAATTATTAGTATTTGGTTTTTTTATGAAACTTTTAAAATTGGATTGCAAGAATACAAAGAATTAAATATTTTAAATACTTTTGTAAGTTTTATGATTCCTATTGTCTATTTAATTTTAATTTTGCCATTAGAATATATAATAGAGTTATATTGTAAGTATGAAATATTATTTATTAGGTTATTTTTTAAAAATAGTAAAGATAAAAAAGTCAATAGATATCGTAAATTCTTAATAATTAAAGAATGTGGATTATCAGTACATAATGTTATATTAT
Source organism: uncultured Bacilli bacterium (assembly GCA_947626655.1). Lineage (GTDB taxonomy): Bacteria > Bacillota_I > Bacilli_A > RF39 > UBA660 > SIG200. The sequence goes on along the minus strand of CANQTA010000023.1, from coordinate 11,104 downwards.
TTCGAAAGAATTATTGTAGCAAAGTTTATATTAAAATGACTAATGATGAATTTAAATCATTAATAAATGATTTTAATAAGGAAAAAAAGAAAATGACAAGATGACAATTGTTTGCGACACCATTACTTCTATCGTCATCTTGTCATAAAAAATTGTTAAGAAGCATTTTTAATTATCATGTAATAGAAAAACATACTAAATTTTGATATAATAAAAATGATTTAGATATCATTAAAATTATGATATTTTTTTTTGGAGGAAAATTTTATGAGCAAACCAGGACCTAAAGAAAATTTAATACCAGGGCAAGAATTTGATATTAATAAAATGTTTTATCGTGATTATATGGTTGAGTATTTCGATGAAAAAGTTATTTTATTAGTAGATTTATTGTCTGATTCAGAAGAATATGTAAAAAGAATAACTTCAAAAGAGTTAAATGTTGGCAATTTAAAGTTTAAATCAGATGAGAATGCTAATTCTAACAAATTAGAAAAGTATGCAAAATGTGAATTAGTTGACACATACTATCATTGCCTAGAAACTTTTATGAGATTATTTATTGCTCATTCTTCTTTTGAACCTTGCCCATTAATAGAGGTAACAGCAATTGATACAAGACAATATCACAAGATAATTAATCAAATTGCTAGGGGGAATTTTGAAAATTTGAATGATAAATTCAGTGTAGATGATACTATATTATTAGTTTTAATAGGTAGTAAAAAAGATAGCAATAATGTAAGTGAAGGACAGCTTAGTAATTTAAAAAATTGGATTATATTTTGTGCTAAAGAGCTTCAAAAAATGAATGAATATAATTCTTTTAAACATGGATTAAGTATGTTTTCAGGTTTTGGTGCGATGAAAGCAACAGATCCGACTACTGGAGAAGTTCTTTTTTCTAAAGAAGGGGATGCTATTCATATTTTGGAAAGTAAAGAAGATACTAAACAATATAAATTCAATCTTACTAATATATTTGTTGAATATGATTTTAAAGTTATTTTAATACTTTTCTATAATGAATTAATAAAAAATATTATTAATATAGGAAATTTTAGATATGTAACTAATGACAAAGACACAAGAGTTAGCGGATTACATTTTACTGAATTTGATTATTTTAAATTAAGAGATATCTTTTATAAAAAGGGAAATATTGGATCATTATTAGGAAGTTATGGTTTTCCGTTGATATATGAAGATGATTTAATAAGAAATGAAATAAAAAAAGAAGATGTCTAAGCCAATTATGGCTTGAATATCTTCAAATTCATTAAGTTATAGGCAATAGATTATCTTTTTTATTTCAACTACCTTTTCAACTACCAAAATTTTAAATTTTATTTAATTATTAAGTTAAATAACTATTTTTATAAGTTTTAAAATAAAGGTAAAAGTATTTAAATAAACTTAAAAGTGCGTGAATACTAACCGCCCCCTGAAGAGAGCGAAAGCTCTCGTTTTTTGTTGGAATAATAAATGGAGTTTATCAAATAAATTAAGTAAATAATTCACAAATTTAAGTAAGAAATAAGCAAGATTTAAGCAAGATGTATTGAATGCAAATGACATTTATTAATAAATTAGTAATTAAATAAAAAGAAATCTTAAGATCTATTTATTTAGATTCAGCTATAAATGAAGGTTCTGATAAATCAACTAGTAAAAATCAAATGTATTATAAAATAAAAATATAGAAGGTATTTAAATAATTTTAGGATTTATTTATAAATATTGAAAAAATATAATTACTTTTAGAAGAAATAATGTTAAAATTTTCTTATAAGAGGAAATGATATCAAATGATAAAAAGATATAATATTAATGAAATAGATGAATTAGGACAAATACTTAAAAATGATGGAGTAGTAAGTGTTCCAACTGACACTGTTTTTGGAATATGTGCTAAAATAAATTCTAAAATAGCTTATAATAAACTAGTTGAAATAAAAAAACGCCCTTTAGATAAATCTTTTCCGGTTATGTGTGCAGATGAAGAAGAAATCAAAAATGTTGCCATAGTAAATGATGTAGCAGAAAAATTAATTGATGCTTTTATGCCTGGACCGATAACTTTAGTGTTACCAAAAAATAGTTTATTGCCCAAATATATTACTAATGGTAAGGCGACGATAGCTGTTAGAATGGCTTCATCAAGTTTACTGAAAGAACTAATTTTAAAAGTTGGAAGTCCAATATTTATGACTAGTGCTAATCAAAATGGTGAGTCTGAATGTTCTAATTTAGATGAAATAGAAAAAGCCTGTCCGTTATTAGATGGAATGATGGAAGGGAAAGTTGTTTATTCAATAGCTAGTACAATTGTTGATTGTACATCTAAAGAAGTTAAAATTTTAAGAGAAGGTCCAATTTCTTTAGAACAAATAAAAAAAGTAATAGATAAAAATTGAATTTTGGAGAAATTTTGAAGAAATATTGAATATTAAAAATATATAATTTTTAGGTTGAAGTTAGATGTATGAGTAAGGAAAATTATTTAAATATTTATCATTTCTATTTATGATTTGGCATTTATCAGAGTAGGTTATGTGTTAGTTAATAAAGGTGTTATGTTGGTTTTGCAATACTTAGTTTATTCTGGGTAATATTTTTGCAATTGAGTATTAGAAATAAAGATAAAAAAATATATGATAAAATGGAGGAGTTTTAGTGAAAGTAGAAGATTTTTTTAAATACGAAAATAAGGATATTGTCAATTTTGATTTTTCTCAAGAAGTTTTAAGAAATACGAATGTCAAAAAAGAATATAATGAAGTTAAAAAATTATATTTGGGAAATTCTCTTGATTATTTAAGCAAATATTTAATATTCAAAACCACGTTTAAAGAGAGTGATCCAGATGTTAATGGAGGTTTATTAAAAGATATTTATACCCAAGTTTGGAATAAAGAAATATTAAATTGTTGTTTGGCAACGGAAGATAGAAAATATTATTCAGATACGATGACAAGTGCCCAAGGACTACTAAATGATTTTTATAAATTCGTATATAATGAAGAAAAGGAAGAAAATTGTCAAGAAATAAAAAAGGTTAAACTAGCAAATTTTATAGCGATGAATGATGATCCTTTTAAATATCCTATTTTTAAAAAATATTTTAAAGATAAAAATAGTGCTAGTAAAATTATTTTGGATTTTGTTAGTCATTATCATACACTTGGTAATTATATTCCTGTTCCATCAGGTTTTAATCAATCACGAAGTGGAATTATCAAAGATGGAATTTATGTAAATTATGATATGTGGGATATAACTCTTATGAAGATAAAAGATTATTATCAAGCTAAAGAAAATCTAGATCTTTTAGAACAATATAAAATAATTTTAGAATTATTGCATATGCAAGAAGTGGTGGAACAGACAATGAATTGGTTAAATAAATTTGCAAGTTGGTCTAATTTTGTTGATGAAAATTATTTGAAAGAATTGGAAATAGATTCTAAAAATAAATATACTAATTATGTAAATGTCAATTATGATATAAATCCATTTTTTATAGAAAAACATAATTTTGCAGATCCCACTTTTAAATGTAAACAAGATTTTATCGATTATTTTGTAATGATTACCAACATAATTAAGGATAGAACTAAGATTATTCAATATAATTTTAATGATAAAAAGAAAAATGATAAATGAATATAATAATCAGTTGATAAAGAAAAGATAATCATAATTTTTATTCAGAGATGTAAAGTTTGCTTTTCTTACGGTATAATATTTAAGAAAATAAATGGTAATTTGAATTTGGAAAAGAAGTGAATTATGAAAAATATTTATAATGTTAGGCAAATTATTGTATCTGTAATAGTATTTTTGTTATTAATTTGGGCATTTTTTAAGAATCAACTTATTGGCAAAATAATAATTATTCCATTTCTAATATGTTCTGTTGCCATCTTTGGGGAAAAATTATTTTTAATTTTAAATAAGAAAAAAATATCTAATGTTTTTAAGTCTATTTTTCGGATAGTTTTTTTCTTATATTGGTTTGGATTCTTAATTTTCTTTGATTATATTTGTTTGAGAGACAATAGCTATATTTTTTTATTGTTTTCTTTATTATTTTGGTTTGTTGGTTTTAAAGTGGCTTATAATTCTTTAATTAATAAAAAGAAATCTATAGAATTAAAAAATAAAAATACTGTAAATTATAAAATTATGATATTTGCTGTAATGATTGCAAGTACATTTATAGGTGGACTTATTATGTTATTTATTGGTTTTAAGAATACTTATAAATTAAATAGAATAACTAAAAATTATCTATCTACTGATGGTTATTTCACTAATTATAAAAATATTGATGATGATTCTACTTATAAATTAATATATACTTATATAGTTGATGATATTGAATACACTATTTCAACTGATTATGGAACTAATTATATTCCTAAATATAACAGTATAAGAAAAGTGAAATATGATCAAAATAATCCAAATGAGGCTGTACTTGTTGGAACAAATAAAAATATAGTTTTAATATTAGTAGGTTATATTTTTACTCTTGGATCATTTATTTTTATATTGGGAATTTTATATGTCTTGGGCTATTTAGATAGATTTAAAATAGATGTATTTAGTTTTGATATTGGAATAATATTTTTGATGCTAGGTATTGGTTTAATTTTGTTTCAATATGGAACTACATTATCGGTAATTGAAACAATAAATTCTCTTAAATTATGGTTATTAATACCGCTTTTATTTATAATTATTGGCATTTATCAAATTGTAATATCTTTTAAAAGAAAAAAATGAATTTTTTAATTGGTAAGTTTTGTTATAATTTTGTTAATAAGATTGAAGCATATTTTCAAATAATAATGGAATTTGTGAATAAAGCAAATTAAATTTGGATAAGCAAACTTTGTAGGAGATTTGCTTTTTCTTTGATATAATAATTTATATGAAGAGTGGTGGTTAATTTGAAGAAAATTCTTATTGTTGAAGATGATATAAGTATTCATAATGCGTTAGAAGAATTATTACAAGAAGCAAATTATAAAATAGATAATGCTTATTCTGGTACGGAAGCTATGCTTTTATTAGAAAAGGAAAAATATGATTTAATATTGTTAGACTTAATGCTACCAGCCATGAATGGTGAAAAAATAATTGAAAAAGTAAAAGATACTCCAATAATTGTACTTTCGGCAAAAATATCTAGTGAAGATAAAGTTAATTGTTTGTTAGCAGGAGCCGAAGATTATATAACAAAACCATTTGATAATAAGGAGTTATTAGCTAGAATTGAAGTACAATTAAGATCAAGAAATAAATTTTCCAAAACATTAAAATATAAAGAATTGGAATTATTAGATGATAATCGTACCCTTTTAGTGGGTGATAAAAAGATAAATTTAACTAAAACTGAGTATGCTATATTAAAACAGTTATTTTTAAATCGTTCACAAGTTATTACTAAAAATAAATTGCTGGAATTAATTAGTAACGATACTGAAGATTGTGATGAAAATTCTTTAAGAGTTCACATTAGTAATATAAGAAAGAAAATTAGAGATTATACAGATAATGATTATATTGAATCTATTTGGGGAATTGGTTTTAAATTAAAAGATTAAATCTTAACAAAATTTTAACAAATTATTAACAGTTTTCTTAACAATTTTTTCTTAAAATGAATATTGGAAAGGAGAAAGATTATGGAAATAGTTTTAGAAACAAATAATCTTGAAAAAAAGTATAAGGGTTTTAAAGCCTTAAATGGTACCAATATTCATATAGAAAAAGGGTCAATATATGGGCTTATTGGTAAAAATGGAGCTGGTAAAACAACATTGATTCGGGTTATTACAGATTTACAAAAACCCGCAAGTGGCAGTTATAGTATTTATGGAGTGCCTTATAATGATAAGTCGATTTATGAAATGCGTAAAAGGATTGGTGGGATAGTTGAAACACCATCTATTTATAATAATATGACTGCTCGTGAAAATATAATAGAACAATATAAAATTATTGGTATGCCGAACTTTGATGAAGTGGATAATTTACTTCTACTTGTGGGGCTAGGTAATACGGGAAACAAAAAAGTAAAAAATTTTTCTTTAGGTATGAAGCAACGGTTAGGAATTGCGATTGCTCTTTCCTCTAATCCTGATTTTCTTATCTTGGATGAGCCAATAAATGGACTTGATCCTGAAGGAATTATTGAAATTAGAGAATTAATTTTGAAATTAAATAAAAAATATGGTATTACTATTTTAATATCAAGTCATTATCTTGATGAATTATCGAAAGTTGCTACTCATTATGGTTTTCTTGATAAAGGGAGAATTATAAAAGAAATAAATGCTAAAGATTTAGCCAAACAAATGCAGAAAAGAGTAGAACTTACTGTTGATAATATGAAAGCCACGATTGAATATTTAGAAAATCAAAATATAAATTATGAAGTAAAGAGTGATAAAGAAGTGTATTTATATGAAGATATAGATATAACTAAAATTATTTTAGATTTATCTAATAAGTGCAAAGTAGAAAAAATCCATGAAACTGAAGAAACATTAGAAAACTATTACATAAATTTGCTAGGTGGTGAAAACAATGAGTAAATTATTAAATGCCAATTTTTATCGACTTAAAAAAAGTAAAGTATTTTGGATTTTATTAATATTTAGTGTTATGCTTCCTTTAGTAATTATATATAATCAATACAATAGTATGGTAAAATATAACAATATTATTGAATTAAATAAATTAGTATTTGGATATATTCCGTATTATGATTTTCCTTTAGCATTATTTATAAGTTTATTCTTAAGTGATGAATATTTTTCAAATACAATTAGAAACAAAATAATTGTTGGTCATAGTAGAACAAAGATTTATTTAGCCAATTTAATAATTACTTCGTTGATTAGCATTTTAGCATACATTATTTATTCAGTAGTTATAGCCCTTGTAGGATATCCTTTATTTGGAGGCATAACCATATCAATCAATAATTTTATCTTTTTAATGTTTAAAACAATATTAATTATAATTGTATTTTCATCTATTTTTACCTTGACTGTTAGTTTAATAAAAAATACTACTTTGGCAGCAATTGGTAATTTATTAATCGCTTTTTTGTTTCTTCTTACAGCTTTTTGGAGTTCAAGTGTTTTAAGTGAAACTGAGTATATCAATAAAAGTGTAATAACAAATGTGGAAACAAATGAATATAAATATGTTGAAGAAAAAAATCCTTTATATCCAAGTAAAACAGAAAGAAAAATTTATGAATTTTTATTAGATACTATACCTACTGGTCAAGCCTTTGAAATTGCCTATGAAATACGCACTGAAAGTGATTTGCAACCTTTATATTCATTAGGGGTTATAATTGTATTAACAAGTGTTGGCTTATTCATCTTTAAAAGAAAAGAATTTGCTTAGAAAGGATATGATTAAATGGGTATCTATATTATATTGGTTATATTGTTATTAAGCATTGTTTATTTAGTAATAAAATTAGTTAATATTAAAAATTCAATTAAAGAAATGACTAAAGTTTTAAATAAAAAATTAAATATAGATACCAATAATTTAATTACCACTTCTACAACTGATAGATTAGTTAATAATTTAGCAAATGAGTTAAATAAAAATTTGAAGGAGTTGCGAAAACAAGAATTAAAATATAAAAATGGAAATCAAGAATTGCAAACATCGATAACTAATATTTCACATGATTTAAGAACTCCTTTAACTGCAATTAGATGCTTTCTTGATTTAATTGATAAGACTAATTTAACAGATAAACAAAGAAATTATTTGAAAATTATTGATGGTAAAGCAAAAGATTTAACAGAACTTACTGAGCAATTATTTGATTTTTCCAAAAGTTTAGATAACCAAAAAGAAATAAAAAAAGAAAAAATTATTATTAATAATATTTTAGAAGAAACTTTGGTTAGTTTTTATGCCATGTTTAAAGAATATAATATAACTCCGGAAATAAAAATATGTAAAGAAAAAGTAATTAGATTGGTAAATGGAAATATGTTAAAAAGAATTTTTGAAAATATCATTTCTAATGCGATAAAATATAGTGAGCAAGATTTTAATGTAAGGATGTATAATAATGGTACAATAGAATTTTCTAATAAAACTGGTAAATTAGATAAAGTAAGTGTGGAAAAAATATTTGATAGATACTATACAGTGAAAAATGCTAAGAAAGCAAATGGAATTGGTTTATCTATTGCTAAACAATTAGTGGAGTTAATTGGTGGGAAAATTGAAGCAATATATAAGAATAATTATTTAATAATTAAAGTTATTTTATAGCTAAATTAATAGAATATAAATAATTTTTAGGAAATTTGTAGAAAGAATTGAAAAGTTTAATAAATTAAGATAATTAAAATTTTATGAGCATGCCCTATGGGTTGCTTTTTCTATATATAAAAATTTAAATAAAATATTAAAAAAAGATTGAAGAACAAATGTTTTTATTATATAATATTTTTATCAGAGAGATTTAAAATTATGTGACAAAGTGAAATGAAAGGAAGTGAAAAATAGTGAATAATGAAATTATACTATTTGAAAATCAAAATGTTAAGTTAGAAGTTAATATGAAAGATGAAACAGTATGGTTATCTTTAGAACAAATGGCTAAATTATTTGATAGAGATAGAACAGTTATAGCAAGACATATAAATAATGTTTTTAAAGATAATGAATTGGATAAAAACGAGGTATGCGCAAAATTTGCACATACCACTCAACATGGAGCATTATCAAATAAAACTCAAACTAGAGAATTAGATTACTACAATCTTGATATGATAATTAGTGTAGGTTATCGGGTGAAATCTCAAAATGGTATTGTATTTCGTAAATGGGCAAATAATATATTAAAAGATTACTTGATTAAAGGTTATGCAATTAATAAAAAAAGATTAGATTATTTGGAAAAAACTGTTACATTGTTAGATATTGCCAACAGAGGTAATGAAAGATTAACAGGAGATGAAACAAAAGAAATATTGCAAGTTATAAATGAATATTCTAAAGCACTTAATTTATTAGATGACTACGATCATAGAACATTAAAAAAAGTTAAAGGAAAAAAGAGTGAAAAAATTATTACTTATGAAGAATGTATGAATGTTATTAATAAATTGAAATTTAATAATGAAAGTAGTTTATTTGCTTTAGAAAGAGATAATAATTTCAAGTCAATAATAAGTGATATATATCAATCTTTTGATAAAACAGATGTTTATCCCACTATAGAAGAAAAAGGTGCTAATTTGCTTTATTTAACTGTTAAAAATCATGCATTTATAGATGGAAATAAAAGAATTGCTGCAACTGTATTTATTTATTTTTTGCAAGTAAATGAAATACTTTATAAAGATGATAAACAAATAATAGATAATAATACCTTAGCTGCTATTACTCTTTTAATAGCTGAATCGAATCCGAAAGAAAAAGAAATTATGATTGATTTAATTATGAATTTCATAATTTCAAAATAGATGGTGAATTAAATGCTAAATATCCCGAGGGAGTAGAATTACAAAAAAGATTACTTTAAGAAGAAGGACATACGATTATTTCAAAAGGTACAAAAAGTGTAAAATATTATGTTAAAGACTTTGAAAAAAGTTTAGTAGAATTTCTAATTGGGAGTTAAATGAAACAGCTCCTAATCCATAACAACTAAAATTATTATCTAAAGCTTTAAATGTTAGTATTGATGAATTATTAGATAACGAACGAAAAGATGTTTTAATGAATAAGGTAAGTAATACCGAAAGACTAGCAGGTATAATTATCAAATTGTTAAAAGTATTGGAGTAATATTTATTATTTACATTGTATTTATTGTAATCGCTATGATAAGACAAATGGTAAGGTAGATGTAGGTAATGTTGCAAGTAGTGCAACAATGGTATGTACTTTAAATAAAGAAAAATATCAAATTGAATTTGGAACAAATAATTATTTCAACTGTGATAATTGTTCTAGTCAAATGAAAAAAGAATTAAAAGAAATAGTTGATTTTAATAATCTTAATGATTCAGTTAGTAATGTTGAAGAATATTTTACAAATAATAATGGATCTTGTGATTAAAAAATTACAATTTATATGGGCAAACTCTATATGAGATTTTCTTTTTTCATGGTATAATTTTTAATAAGATAAATAGTAATTTGGAGAAAGGAGAAAAATAACTTGAAAAACAAAAAATTGGTATCAATTATTTTATTTGTAGTGGGATTCGTAGTAACTTATTTAATTATGTGCTATTGCATTCCAGGACTAAGAATTAAACTTGATGCTGAACCCATGGAATATTTTATAGAAAGTATAAAAAATAGTGTTATATTTAAGAGTGTAGTTTCTTTTATAATTGCAATATTACTTGCTATGTTACCATATATAATTAAAAATAAACAATAAAAAATTTACAATTTATCTAACTCTCACTTTATGTCCTGTTAATATTTTATAGTAGTTATATAATTGTTCTTGAAAGGAGCAAGAAATATGGATCAAGAGAAAATAGGAAACTTTATTGCAATTTTAAGAAAAGGACAAAAATTAACACAAGAGCAACTTGCTGAGAAGTTAGGAGTAACTGATAAATCAGTAAGCCGTTGGGAAAATGGTAAATGCTTACCAGATGTGTCTTTATATAAAGATTTATGCAATATTTTAGGTATTACTCTAAATGAATTTTTTAGTGGTGAAAAAATTAAAGAAGAAAAATTCAAAGAACAAGCTGATAATAATTTGTTTAGCGCATTAGAAAATAGTTCTTTTACTTTAAAAGAAAAAATAAAATATTATGGTGATAAATGGGATAAGGAACATTTTTTTGAATTAACCATTGCAATGATTGTTATTGTAGGATTTATAATTTATGGATTTATAAAAGATAATGGAATACAATTTGTATTTATGACTGTAGGTTTTGCTTATGGAATATGGGAAAATAATAGAAAGAAAGCTTATATAGAAAGAAATTCATATTGGTGTTAGGATAGAAATATAGACACAAAAAAATGGAGAATATGATAAAATAACATACAAGAAAGGAAGTGTCTA
>CANQTA010000022.1 GCA_947626655.1 uncultured Bacilli bacterium | reverse complement strand
TTTCTTTGGGGTAAGGGGAAGTCTGCCCTTTTTTAACTATTTTTAAAATAAATTTTGTTTTTTTCTTTTCAGACTAAATCACTTCCTATAATGATTATAATTTATTTGCAGAATTTTTGCAATTAGTTTTAACATTTCCAAAACGACGATCTCGTTTTTTAAAAAAAGCAACGGCTTCTTCAAAATCTGTTTCTAAAAAATCAGGAAAATAAATGTCAGTAAAGTATATTTCAGCATAAAAAGATTGATATAACATGAAATTACTTAAACGATGTTCTTTACCTGTTCTAATAAGTAAATCTATAGGGGGTAAATCTTGATATAAATATTTATAAAAATTATCTCTATTTAATTTATGAGGGTTTAATGTTCCGTTTACTATATCTTCATGAATTTTAAGACTGGCATCTACTATTTCTTCTTGACCACCATAGTTAAGACAAATATTTAAAATACAAGCATCATTATTTATAGTTTTTTGCGTAATATTGTGCATCGCCTTTAAAACATCTTCGCGAAGCGGTTTTTCACGACCACTAAAAATAATTTTTACTCCTTCTTTACAAACTTTATCTAATTTTTCATTAAAATAATAGATTAATAAATTCATTAAAAAATCTACTTCTTCTTGACTTCGTTTAAAATTATCGGTGGAAAAGGCATAGACAGATAAGATTTTTATTCCCATTTTTTTGGCATATAAGGCTAATTTTTCTAGAGTTTTACCGCCTTCTTTATGCCCTGCACTTCTTTTTAGGCCACGTTCTTCGGCCCATCTACCATTACCATCCATAATAATTGCTACATGATTTGGAACATCTTGCATTATATTCACCTTCTTAGACCTTTCTTTTCTTCATTATATCAAATTTTAAGAAAATTAAAAGACAGGCGATGCTGTCTATTTAATAATATTCATTAAAAATAAAATGTAAAGACATGTATCATATTTAATCTTATAACGTCCTACTTCAAAAATAGACACTAATAAATCACTTAAACAAACGATAAAGCCTTCTTTACTAGTGGGACGATAATTTTTCGACTTGATTTTTTCATCTTTATTTATAAATGGAAAAATACTTTTAACTAAAGCATAATGATACATATGAGTTTCAATAATTTTAGTTTCATTATCATTTATATTAAAATATTTTTTAGCATTTTTAGCACTCATTTTAGGATGATTTAAATAGGATATAGCGACTTTGGAATTGGTTTCGCCATAGAAAAAATCATGTAAAAGACCAGCAACTGCAGCTTCTTCTTCTTTACCTTTTAACATTTTAGTTAGTAAATAGCTTAAATAAGATACTCTTTTACAATGTTCAAAACGATTAGTACCATGATGATTATCTTCCTTTAAAGCTTGAAAATGCTCATCTTCAATAATATTTTTTGTAAACTCCTTGTATTCTTTATTTATTTTCATTAAAAATTCCTTCTTAATTAGGCTGCTTCAAAAACAGCAACAATATAATTATACCACATAATAATTATATTTAAAAGTTTTGAAACTATGTTTACAGTAAAATAGGCTTAGCGACTAGGAGAATCTACATTTTTTTTGGCATTTTCTAAACCATAGACATAGGTAGAATTAGGACTAGCAAATTCGTAATTATCTAAAGTTTGACCATATAATTGCCGATATAATTTTTCGGTTCTTGTTAAATCAATTGATATTGGTTCACCATTTTTTAGTAATTCATATTCTTGATTATTAAATGCTTTAAAGAATCCTAAAGATATTTTATGATTATCTTTAATAAAATTGACAAAAAAAGAGGGATCAAATAATACAATAGGTTCATTGTTATATCCATTTGGATAAACAAAATTATAAGCATGATATTCTTTATCTCTAGCACCAACAACTAATTGGGAATCAATACCTAAAAATTTAAACATATTATGCGATAAACCGGCTTTTTCCGAACAAAAGCCAACACCATTTTCATGAATAGTTTTAATTGACAGACGATTATTTTCAGCTGATCTATAGGTTAAATAACGCCCAATGCCAATATCATCACTTGGTAAATATTCATAAACAGTATAAAATATAGAAGAAAATAAAGTTACTTCATTATACCATTTGCCTTTTTTTATTTCTTTGATTAAATTAAAATATGGAGTTATGTCATCATAAATTAAATCTGGACATTCAGAATCAGAAAATCTTTCAGCAGCTTTATAATGCATTTTTTGGGATATATAATCAGGAAAACTATCAGTATAATTTTGGCCGACTGTTTTTTCAACACTATTTGTTTCTAGTTCATTTAACCTTTCTTGAATAAAACTCATTATTTCAGCATCTGTTTGTAATTCAAATATTCTTTTATTTATTTCAGCTTTAGTCATTATCTAACCTCTTATGAACATTATAAAATACAAAATTTAGTTATGTCAATGTTATTCTTAAGAAAAATTTAAGCAGTTTATATTAATTTGTTGTTGTTACTAAATTATCAATTTTTTTATAGAGAACTTAATTATTGAGTGCTTGCCAACTTCTAAAAAATAGTAACAATCACTCTAGTGTGCTAAATGAAGAAGTATGACAACTTTATAATTCAAATAAGTATATATTTTCTATATATTTTTCTCTAAATAAATGATTACCTATATACTTTCCACCAAGATACCTATAAAAATTATTAGAAGGATTACCATCTAAACAACCAATTATTAATTTTTTTATTCCTTTTTTCATAATATTTTTAACAGCATAATTATATAACAATCTGCCATAGCCATTTCCTTGATATTCTTTTAAAATATATAAGGAATGTATTTCTGCAGCATTTTCATATTTATCACTGTCTAAAGTATAATAAATCCAGCCAATTATTTTGTCTTGTAAAGTTAATACGTAATAATCTGGTTGTTCATTTATATTATTTTTTAATCTTTCAGCATTTTCTTTTTCATGCACTAGTAACTTCTTTAAAAAATCATCATCAACAATGCCCTTATACGTTGTATTCCATACAAGCGCAATAGAATGTGCTAACTCAGTTGAATCTTCTATTTTTCTGTTTCTAATTATAGGGTTCATAACTATCACTTCCTTACTAAGGATATCATTTCAGATTGGTTTGTCAATATGCAAGTGTGTTTTCTAAATTGTCATAACTACTTAGTAGTTACTACCAGCTTCGTTTTTAAATGTGTCGAATTGGACACATTTGAAATTTTCGTTATTTAATTTTTCACACAATCCTAAATAAGCGATAACTTCTTTATTACGCATCCAGTTTTGAATGGGATATCTTGGGTCATTTTCATCAGCCTATCTAGCTAAATTTGTAGAGAAATATATTCTTTATTTCCTATTCGCATAACATTAATTTTATTATTATTCACATTAATCTCTGATTTTATTATTTCTTTATTCATATTTTCCCCCTTAATTATTAAAATCATTTTATCATAAATTATTGAATAATAAAACTCGAACTTATCAAATAATTTAAAAAGTCCGAGTATCAATCACTCTGGTGCCCTAAAGGAAGAAGTACGACAACTTTTATATATGTTTTATTTTAATTTTTTAGAACATTTTTTAATTGGTAATACATAGCGTCAATTACTTCATCTTCGGTGCCATATACTTCTTCAAATCTGGATCCAGCATCTTCATATACTTTATATACCTTATAACCTTTAAACTCACACATAGCCCTCAAACGCTTTTCTTGTTCTGGTAAACTAAAACCTTTTCTTGCTTGATCTTCTATTGAAACTCTTACGGAACACATATGCCGTATTATTTTAAAACATCAGATATAATAAATTTTGAATATAAAATAAATACTAATATTTCTATTGTTTCACAATTAAAACAAGAGAAAATTAATATTAGTAAATTAAATATTACAATTTCTTTTGGAATATAAAGTAGCATATTTCAAATTTAAAATGGTAATTGTTGAATGTAAAAAAGCTGGTTGAAAATTGGATATTTCAATCATCTTTTCATATGTCCTGTTTCTAAATTATTGGATTCAAATAATGTCTCGTTATTTTCAAATATGTATGGCAGTTCTTTATATTCTTTCCTTCGTATCAAATAAATTGGAATATTAAAATATTCTGCTGCTTTCTTTGAAGATTCGCTAATATAATCCATACAAACAATGTAATTTGGTTGTAATTTTTCACCATTATTTTCATCAATTCGAGACAAACAAATTTCATTCCACGTTCTACTATTTGGATTTTTTCTCATATTTAATTGTATTGTTTTTTCCATTAAATCATCTACTGTGGTTACCGTATTTATATTTGCTGTAAAAACTCTATTTCGCATATTATAGTTTACATTAGTGTCGGCATTTCTATTAATTCCAGCATCATTAATATCGGTAAATTTAATAGATTGTGAAGGAATTTTGTTAAAGCCAAACATTAAGGTACTTTCATTATTAGGCAATCCATACGTTACCATATATTTATCAGAAATAAGTGATGTAGATATATGTTTATTTCCGGCCATAATTTCATTCCACATTTCAGGATTCTCAATTAATTGAGAGACAAGACCATTATTACTACTCATGCGATTATCGGTGATAGCATGAACTAACATAGTAAATGGTTGACCATTTAACTCGTAAACATCTATATTTTTACCACTTTGACTTGTTAATACTTTGTGTGAAGCAACGTTTAATACTTCTTTGTTTTTTTCTTCTAAATCTTTGCTAAATTGTTGTTTTATAACTTCATTTCCATCTCTTTCACAATCATATATTAACTTTCTATATTCATCTCTTTTATCTATACTTAGTTTATTACTAATTTCTATTATTTCTTCATCAGTTGCATTATAAATTTGATTTAATAAACTTAATAGTTTTTCATATTTTTCTTTAAATTCATTTGGTAACTCCACTTTATTTATCGAAGATAAGTAAAGTTTTATATAGTGATTATCCCTTCGTTCAATTCCAAAAAATTTATTTAAAAGAACTTCATTTTTATTATATGAACCAATATTGCTTTCTAATAGTTTTTTGTCTATATCTTCATCTTTTATACTTTTAAAACTAAATCCATACGTATCATAATTAACAATATCTTGTATTAATTCATAATTTACACGAGATGATATTTGAAAAATTTTCTCATATTCCTTTTTATCTGAAAAACAATTACGAAAATATAATTTTCTTAATACATCTAATCCAATATTATTAATAAAATTCATATCGAATTGATCTAAAGAAAAAGTTCCTTTTACTCTAGATCCTAACTGATGAATAATAAAGTTATGGCTTTCTGGAATGCTTTCATAGGTATATTTTAAACCATTCAAAAGATCATTATTGATTAATTCAATTAATATTTCTATTTTTGAATTGGTATTAAACATTTCAAATATTGGAGTTTCTGCAACAGTGTAATTTGAATTAATAATATTCCATACTTTATCTTCAAATAGTGAAACTTTTATATCTTTTATAGTCATTTTGGGATATTTTAGAATTAATTGTAATAATCTTTCACTATATCCATTTTTAAAAATTTCGTTTACATTGTCATTAAAAGTATCATTTCCTATTAGTTCATATAATTTATCAAAATTACTATCGTTTAACACTTCCACGTTTTTAAACTTATAAATTTCTTTAAAATGTGATTTTATAAAAGAAATATACTTTATGTCATTATTACCATCATATGTTTTTAAAATTGCATTTAAATGTTGTGTAATAATATCATCATCTAATTTCTTTTCTATTAATGCACCATTTGTAAATTCATCGTAAGAATAATTTTTTAAATATTTTATAAAATCAGCTATTTTATTTTTATAGACTTTTGAAAAATTTTTATCAGATAATGCTTTTTCTAGTAATTCACTGTCAATGCCAATTCTTTTAAAGTCAGTATAAAACATCGAAAGTTTCATTCTATTAATAAGATTCATTGAAATTACACCTTTCTATATTTATCATTACAATTATAACATTAAATCATTACATTTAATATAATTATGATAGAAAATCAATTAAATATATCATTAATTATGTCAAATGATATATAAGCCCTTTAAAAAATCATCATCAACAATTTCCTTATACGTTGTATTCCAAACAACTGCAATAGAATGGGCTAACTCAGTTGAATCTTCTATTTTTCTTTTTCTAATTATAGGGTTCATAACTAACTATCATCTCCTTACAAAACTATCAAACTCATATTGATTCGTCAATATGCAAGTGTGTTTTCTAATTTGTCCTAATTTCTTATAAAACATATTGTATTAAGAACAAATGTTTGATATAATTTTTATAGGGAAACTTAATTGTTGAGTGCTTGCCAACTTTCTTTTAGAAAGGAGGCTTGATATTATAAAGAAAAAAGATTTATTAATCTCATTTCTAATACTAATTATCATTTTATTAATAGTCTCTGTAATGATTCTATGTATAAAGAAATAGCACTCAATCTAGCATAGATTAAGTGCTTAACCAAATTTAGGTAAGTGCTCAACTCGCGAAGTTAAGTATTCCCTTTTTATTTTATGCAAGTTTCCTTGGCAAATACATCATAACATAAAAACGCACTTTTATCAAGTACGTTTTCTATTTTTACTCGTGTTTTCCGAGTTTGGTATCAATCTGGTGCCCTAAAGGAAGAAGCAACAACTTTTTAAGTTAAATAATAATTGCTATAATCACTAACTATATAATTTAATGCTAAATTTATTAAAATATGATTTTTATGATATAATGAAATAGAAAGTAGGAGTTGTAATGGATTTATATAGTTTAAATGTAACTACTAGTAATATTGGAGGATATTTCAGTAGTGAACAATTAGATATGTTATCAATTATTCAATGCCAAACTTATGAAGAAGTTGTTTCTTTTGTACATCAGTGCAAACAATTAAACGGCATATTTTCAAAGGAAGATTTGCAAAATTTTATTAATCAAGATTTAGATCAGTTAAAAAGAAGTGTATTTAAAAAATACCAGGATACTTTAGTACTGCATAATAGTAATAAACAAGTTATATTAGATAATACATTACATCGTTTAAGTATTAAACAAGAAGATATTGAGGTCATTAAAAGAATCTATAGCAATAAAAATACTGAAACAATAACATATATTAAAGAATATATAAAAAATAGATACCAAAATAATTATGAAGAAATTTTTAAACAGGCTCATAGATTTATTTCTACTGAACGGGATCAAAATAAAATGCCTAATTTATATGATGAGTTTGTATTGCTTAATGAAAAATTATCAACATTTAATACTTTATTAGTGGGATCAGGGAAACCAGAAGTTGTTATAAACGAATTTTTTGACGAAGATAATCAAGAACGATTTGATTTCTATTTTGCTAAAAATGATTTAGACTTTGCATTAAGAAATAATAAACATATACGATTTCATTCGCTTCTAACCAAAGGAGCAGCCGAAAGTTTATTTACAGGAAGATCAAAAGATGAAATTTTAAAAATATTAACTTCTTATGTTAAATCCACTATAGATTTTATAAATGAATATAATTCAACACATAGATTAGCAGATGGAACACCTGTTATAAATGCTGTTGATTTATTTAATGAAATTGTAAGTTTTGATAAAAACAGTCAAGGACAGTATGAAAATATATGGGAAAGTCGTTATGGTATAACAATTCAAGATTTATGTAATGTATTTGAATATGCTAAAACTCATAAACCTGAAGGTGTGAGTTATTTATATAATGAGCCATTTTTAGAAGATTTTGAAAGAAGAAAAAAAGTTGTTGAAGTATTACAATCAATAAATTCTATTTCAAGTGGTTTAATTGATACTTTAGGTTCGCAAATGCATATAACTTTTAGAACTAGTGATGAACAAATACAAGAATGTTTTAAAGATTTTAAATTTTTACAAGATAAACAAAATATCAATATTCAAATAACTGAATTTGATTTATCTTTAAGTGAAAGTGAAACTTTAAAAACAATTGGTGATAATCCTGAATTTTCTTATGAAGAAGTTTATTCTATGAAGAAAGATAGAATCAATAGTATATCTTCTATCATCAATAATTCGGGAGTAAGATTAAACGGAATATCATATTGGTCTTTGACTGATAATGTGGATTGTAATTTAGAAAGAGTTAGGACTAAACTTTTTAGTAAAGGCACTATAAGTGACATCAGCCAAGTTCCTACTGTTTGTGGTGGGCTAATTCCAACTTCTTCACAATACACTAATTTATATAACAATATTGATATACAAAATGAAGGTTATAAAAAACATTAAATTTTTAAGTATATTGACTTTGTCAAATATGCAAGTGTGTTTTCTAAATTGACAAAATAAAACTACTTTCAAGTTAATTTGAGAGTAGTTTTCTATTTTTACTCGAATTTTCCGAGTATCAATCACTCTGGTGCCCTAAAGAAAGAAGACAACAACTTTATACCCTTAAAATTAATTTAATGTATCATTTATTTTTTTATCGTAAACACTTTTTATTTTTGCACTAAAATCAAAGGAAAATTGCTCTAAATATTCAATAACTAAATCTATATGTTTCTCAAAATTTAAGTCTTGATTAATATTTTTTAAATATTTTGAAACCATTTTATTTGTATTAATTCGATTAACATAAAAATACAATAAATTAGTATTACCTATTTTTTCCTTTCCAGATTTAACAATAGAAGATAGGTATTCATGGCAAGATGCTGGACCAGTAAATCCAAGATCAAACATTATAAGCACACATCCAACAAAAATTTTATCAGTTCCATCTGAAGGTAATGTTTTTTTAGTAAATTCTAGTAATTTATCTATAGATTTAGAATTTATATATTCTTCTGAAAATATTTGTAAAAATTTATTAATAATCATTTTGCTTCCTCACTTTTATGCAATATATTGTCTTTGACAATATACAAGTATGTTTTCTAAATTGACATATAAATCAATTTAAATCATAAGTATTATATCAAAATTTCAAACATTTTAAAACTCGAACTATAAAAGTCCGAGTTTACTATCAATCTGGTGCCGATTGACAGAGTTGAACTGTCCTCTGATGCTTACCATGCATCTGTACTACCGCTGTACTAAATCGGCCTAACATATCCATAATATCTCATATTAATTGATATTGCAAGTCAATTAAGTAATTTTGAAATAAAAAGGTAACTATTCAGACTAAGACATATTAAAACGAGAGCATTTTTAATAAAGGCTCTCTTTTAATTAAATAAAATTTTGTTGTTAAATATATTACATATAGAGTCATATGGATTTATATTTCTTTTAATTGATGTTTTTATTACTGATAAAGAATTTGCGAAATATTGAGCAACTTCTAAACTTCTGAATCCTCCTGATATTTTTGTTTTGTTTTTAAATATTCTTAAATCCCTTTCACTTAAGTTATCATCAAACGGTACTTGAAAATCTTTAATAAAATATAAATGATTTTTTTTATATTTTTTTAATCTGTTATACAATGGCTTAGCTTTATTTATTCTATAAAAATTTGATTTTATTTCTTTATTTTCCTCTTTTGCTATTTCTAAAATTTTGTCATATTCTTTTTCATATTCGTCTATTTTTTCTTTTGAAAATTTCTCTAAATCAAATTCTTTTGCTATCTTTCTTGTATTATTCATCCTAAATATTAATTCATACATTAAAAATGGCCATTTGGTATCTGGTATATTTTCCATTAGTTCCATTAAATATCTTCCTAAATGTATATTACATTCGTAATTTTTTGTTCCATAACTATAAAGTGTTGTATCATGATCTCCCATTATTCCTCCACAATAAAGAGGTAGAATATTATCTTCTTTAATTGAACTATGTCCTTTATGTTCATGTATTTTATAAACTACATTTTCTTCATTACTATAATTTCTTACATATAATTTTTTATTATTAAATTTTGTTCCTGTTTCATCTGTATATCCTGTTATTCCATTTAATATATTTTCTTCTAAATTTTTTATTGTTTTTTCACTTTTTTTACCAAACTCTTTTACAAAATTTACTAATGTTCCACTTGATATTTTTAAATTATTATTTGATATTACTTCAAAAAAATTACTTAATCTATCATAAGCTATTACATTATAACATCCTAAATGAATTGCTAAAGATTTTATACTTGTTCCATAAGTTACATCTGTATAATATTCTTTTGGTAATTTTTCTTTCGATTTTTCATCATATTTAAATATATGTTTTTCAACATATGTATTAATTTCTAGTTCTATTTTATATTTTATAAGTGGTGCTTTTTTTGAATTACCTTTTATTTTATGTATTACTGTTTTTACTTTTATTTTCTTTTCATTTATTAATTTTTCTATTTCTTTTTTACTTAAATTATGTGGTTCATGTCCTATTTGACCTCCATGCTTTTTCCCTGTTTTTATACGATAATTATAAAGATTTGCTCCTGTTTTCTTTTTAGGGGTTACATTATCTGTAGATGAAGGTTTACTTGAATTATTACTATTTTTATTATTTTGATTTTTTAATTTTTCATTTTCTTCAATTAATTTTTGGTTTAGTTCATTAACTTTTTTTAATTCTGCTTGATACTTTTTAATTTCTAAATTTAAATTATATATCTCTAGTGATTGTCTACGATTTTCTTCTAATGATTTATCTAATTTTTTCGATATTTCTTCTAATTGCCTAAACATATCATTCATTACACCTTTCGAAATCATTTTCAATCACTATCCTTTACTTTTTTATTTTCTCATATTTTAAAGAAAAAAGCAGCGTTATTGACACTACTTTTTACTTTATTTTTTTTCTAGTCTGAATAGTTACATAAAAAGAACTATAATTTTTTTTATTTAATTATAGTTCTCTTTTATCTATTCACCAGTACTATCATCGATGTCTAAGAATATATCACAATTGATTCTTTCACCAATATTATCAATATTGATATATCCATCAACATAATCAATTGATATTCCTTCAGCTTGTTCTGTTTGTTCATTACCTTTATAGCAAACGCTTTGTTTTTTATTTTTATCTGCTAATTTATATTTTGTATTTGTTGGAATTACATTAACTAAATTATAAATTCCACTATCTTTAGCAGATTCTACATAGACATTAGTTGTAATATCTGATTCACCATCACTATTAAAATATGCATAACATTTATTTTTAGTTTTAGTTGATACTTTGAATTTTTTATTTTCAGCATCATATTCTACAGTTGCTTTGTTTCCATCATTTGGAACTTCGCTACTACTATCACTACCATCTTCACATGAATAGCCAGCATAGGTATATCCATAAGCTGGAATACCATTTACCATTTTATAATTTTTTCCATTCCATGTTTGATCACTATCATTTTTATCTTCACGCATAATATATACGTTTATATCACTTTCATTTTCAACTGTAAAATAGAATTTACAAGTTAATTTTTGATTACTAGTAACAGTAAATTTTTTGCTTTCATTATCATAAGAATATTGACAGTCATTACTTGCGCCTTCTTGAGCACTTGCACCAGCTGTTGTATTTGTACATGTAATTTTTGCACCATTAGCAAGAGAACATACGGTTTGGGTATCATCAAATTTATAACCCATTGCTGGTACGCTATAGGAACGAGCAAATTTGTTAGTTCCTTTTTCTGTTTCTTTATAAATCATAATATTTATATCACCACTACCGATTTCAAAATCACCAACAGCAATTGCTAACATAGACTTTGAGGCTTCGCTATAATAATATGCATATGTTGATTTAATACCTAGAACTAATGCTAAAGTAAAGATAATAGCTACGCCAATAGCATAAATTCTTTTTTTATTAGATAATTTTTCTTTTTTAGTCCTCATACTAATCATCCAACTTCCTTTTTTAGATTGAGTTTATATCTTATAGATATAACTTTCTCTATCTAAAAAAATTATATTATACCTCTAAAAGCTTGTAAAGAAATTTTGACAAGAAGTGTCACAAGATGACAAATATTTTACATTTTTCGCAATTGTATTTAATTTATATTTGAATATGATTTTATAAAGGGGGAGTTTCATGTTTTTACCAAATGTTTCTCCTCAAGCTTTTAACTTAAGTGCAGTTGCAGTGGGAGCTATATTAATTCAAGAATTAACGCCCAATGAACAAAATGCGATAGGTAACTGGCTAATGCTAGTAAGTCAATATTTATGTACGAGTGCTGCTTATGGCCAACTTTTACAAAGTCAAAATCAAACTCCAGGTTCTTTTTCTGAAAATAATTTTCAAGCCAATAACCAAAATAATACTAGTAACGGTAACAATGACGAAACTATTGCAATGCTTACAAAAATGGTCAATGCAATGAACAAAGAAATAGAAAATATTAAACGTTCACTTTAACTCTTTGTTACTATCTAAATAAGCATAACATATTTTGACATTTTTTTCACAAAAATATTTATAAATTAATATCTTCGTTAATAAATATCTCATTATCTAATAATAATTCATGAATTTCTTCTTCTTTAGTATCTAAAAAGACTTCTTCGATACGATCAACACGACACTTTTCAGCTTTAATGATAGCTTCGACTTTGTTTACGGCTTCTTCCAAAATGTCATTAACAACTACATAGTTATATTTTGACACTTCATTTATTTCAGCATAGGCTTTTTTAAAGCGTTCTAATATTTTTTCATTAGAATCTGTTCCTCTATTTTTTAATCTTTTTACTAATTCTTTTAAAGATGGTGGCATAATAAAAATACAAATGGCTTCTGGAAAGATTTTTTTAACATTATTAGCTCCTTCTATTTCTATTTCTAAAATAACATCAATACCATTATTTAATTTATTGCTTATATCTCCTTTAGGGGTACCATAATAATTACCTGAATAATTAGTATATTCTAAAAAATAGCCTTCTTCAATTTTTTGTTCAAATTCTTCTTTAGTGACAAAATTATAAGTAACACCAGCAATATCGTTACTCCTCATATTACGAGAAGTTGTAGATATTGATAACCAACGAGTTTTATTGTCATTTTCTAACAATTTATTAATTATTGTACCCTTTCCAGCCCCACTAGGAGCAGAAATTACTATTAAAGATCCTCTTTCTTTTTGTTTTATCATTTTTATCCCTTTCCTATTTAATCAATAATTATAGTACAAGATAAATATTTTGAAAAGAGAAAAAGCAAATTACCATTAAAAATTATAATTTGCTTTTAAATGTTTTTTATTTTTCTATTACTTTAAAGTAGAAATTATCAAGTCCTTTGACTTCATTTTTTAATAAACCAGTAATACATTCATCTTCTATATTGCCAGTGGCTTTAGAAATAAATTTTTGTCTTCTAATTCCTTCATCTTGATAGCCAAATTTTAATTGCATTTTATGACTTCTTTCATTATCTTTAAAATAACCATTTTCTAATCTTCTTAAATTTAAGACTTCAAAAGCATATTTAATTCTTGCCCCAAAAGCTTCAGTACCATAGCCTTTTCCTTGATATTTTTCATTTAACCAAATACCACCAGCGGCGGTTCCATTAAAATAATTAATATTGGATATTTGGGTACCCCCGATTACTTTTTGATTTTCTTTTAATACAATGGCAAAATTATATAAATTGTTGTTAATAGTATAATTAATAAAATTCTTAGCATCTTCTTTTGTATATGGATAAGGTACTTCGGCTAACCACTTACTAACATTAATATTATTTAATCCTTCGGTTAAATCATCAATATCTTCTAACTTCCATGGTCTTAAAATTAATCTATTAGTCTCAATTATTAAATCATTCATTAATATTATCTCTTTTCTAAAAATTAAACTTAAGCATAAAATATATGGCAAAAAAGGATTTTCTAGATTTATTATAATTCTAATATTATTCTTTGTAGTAATCACCTTACTATTTAGATAATAAAAACATCTGATTTCAACAATCGTTGATTTCAGATGCAATCCATAAGGGATAACATCTGATTCCCATAATCAAATGTATCCTTTTTTATTTTACGCAAGTTTCCTTGACATATTCATAATAGCATAAAAAGAATTCTTTGACAAGTTGCTTTAATTAAATATTTAATTTTGCATTGTTACTTGCATTTCAGTAACTAGATTATAATTAACTAAATTTTCACTATCTAAATTTTCTTTAAAAAGATTCACACCATGGATGTTACTATTATCATAAGTTTTATAGTAATATACACAATTATCTTGGTTAACACAAGAGCTATAAATAGTTATTTCATATTCATTATTACCCATATGAACACAACCACGTTGTTGATAAACTGATTCTAAAATATGAAAAAATTGACTAATACTAGAAATTTCATCATCTTTAGATAACGAATTCATTTTGGTAAAAGTGCATTTAACAAAACGAGAAACTGAGGATAAATCACCAGGTAATCCTAAAGCACCCATGCCCCGACTATAAACATCAAAATTAAGTTTTTGAGAAAAATTGTTAACTGGTGGTTCAATTCCAAGACTCATGTAATTATTTAAATTAAATAATTGCATTGGAAATTCAGGATTATTGGTTAAAACACCCATCGGATTTTCATAAACTTTTAAACCGCTTTCAACACTTTCAACAGTAATACTCCGATTTTTATCAGCAATAATCCAATGTAAAGGAGAAGCTTTTAAATTATCACTAAAATTAATATTAACAATATTAGTTTTATCTAGTAATTCTAAAACTTCTTCAATAGTAGTACAACTACATAATACATAAGGAATAAATTCAAATGGTGCTACATTGTTTAAACCTTCTTTTAAATCATGATAATATGCATTAGTGGGAAAATTTAAGCCTGCCATGCCTAAACCTTTTTCATTAACGGCATCATAATATAAGGGATAATTATCACTTACATAAGCCATCCCAATTATGGCATAATGATGGTTGTTATGGTTTATTTTGCGAAAATTAAAGGGATAATTTCTGGGCGTAATTGTGACTGTTTCATGATAAGAATATTCTAAATCTAAATTTCTCCCAAAATAGCTATCTTTAGTTTTATAAGTTATTGCCGTACACATATTTTTTCCTTCTTTCTATTTATAGTAATTATTATAATATAATTTTAATTGTTTGGGAATATGAAAAAAGATACTGAACTAATTAAAGACAGTATCTAATTCTTAGAAATTATTTTAAAATCATCATTAGAATCTAATTCAAGTTCCGTTGTTTCACCAAACATATCCATTTCAACGGTAAGAAGATTATCTTGAATATTCTTAATAATAGCGTCCATTCCTGCAAATGGTCCAGATAAAACTTTAATTTTATTTCCTACTTTTAAATGTTTAATTTTTTTCTGCATTTTTTTAATTTGCTTCTTTTCTTTTTTGGCTTCTAAATCTTTAAAATAAATCTTATATAATTTGATATTTAAAGACTTAGCATTTAATTCTGGAATTGGATAATCAACATCATAATAGTAGTTTAAAATTAAAGCTCTAAGGTATGGATAAGTACTCATAAGATAAGGAAAATTAGTTTGGACATAGAAGGCTACTTCTTCATTATCTTGATGTTTTTTAAGAATTTTTATTTGATCTTCAACATTTTTTTGAGATTCAATTAACTTGGTAACATAAGGACTAGTACCTACACCTAATTTTAAATAATTTTGGGGAATTGGCACTTCTTTAACATCTTTCTTAAAATAATACTTATCGATACAATAGCGCATATAAGGACTCATATTGTCGCTATTTAAAGATTTCATGTATCTTTTTACCATGGGATGCCATCTTAAATGGCGAAAAATTATTAATTCAGCAATTAGATTGTCGGTCGAATCTATAATAATATCGACTAAATTTGGCATACTACCCTCCTTCATATTTACAAGTATATCATACTTTTTTTAAATTTGCTGAACTCACGAAAAACGAGATTTAACTATTTAAAATACTTACTAATTCTTCTTGGCTTTTTAAACCTATTGAAGTATGTTTTAAAGTACCATTTTCAAAAAATAAAATGGTTGGAATAGACATTATATCATAATTATTAGCAATTAAAGGATTATTATCTACATTTAATTTATAAAATTCAATATGAGGATAGTTAAGAGCTAAATCTTCTAAAATGGGAGCTAGCATTTTACAAGGACCACACCAAGGGGCATAGCAATCAATAACTATTTGTCCATTTTCTTTAATGATATCATTAAATTCTTCACTATTAATTTCTTTTATTGTCATTAGTATTTTCCTTTCGTTAATATTTTAAGCTATTTTTCTTACTTTATGAAATTATTTTTCATAAGCTTTATTATAATAAGCATTAACTTCATTAGATATTTCCATTTGTAATCTGGGAATTGTGTCATCAGTATGAATACTATCCATGGCTTTTAAAACACTATTAGGAAATAGATGTTTCATATCTTTAATATAATAACTTCCATCACGAGGAATTTCATAATTATTTACGATAAATTGATCATTTTCTTTAATTAGTTCAAATTTATAAGGAATAGATGAACTAGTATCGTTTATTATTTGCCTATTTTCTTCATAATATTGTTCTTGTAATACCCAAGCATAGACATAATATTTAGCACTTAGATCTTCAGTTATTAAATATATTCGCATAGCTACAAAAGATTGCTCATTATCGTAATGTTTATTTTGATTCATTTCATCAACAAGATAGTTTTTAAGACTTTTTTCGATATTGATATCATCTAAATTAACTGGGGGAGCATATTTAAAACCCCAAGTACTAAAAAAGACTGGTTCATTATTACGCATTCTAGTTATATCAATTATAAATAAAACTGCTAAAGTTAGTAATACCAAAGAAATAATTATCATTAAAAAGGAAAAAATAAATTTAGTATGTTTTATTTTTTGTTTAGAATAATCCATCGTATTTATAATATTTTCTTCAAACTTTTCTTCCAATTCTTCTTTCTTTATTTTTTCACCACTTAATAGTTCATTAATAGTAATATCTAAATTTTTACATAATGGTTGGATTAAAGATATATCTGGCAATCCTCGCCCATTTTCCCATTTAGAGACTGCTCGATCCGTCACTCCAATTAAACTAGCTAATTCTTGTTGAGTCATCTTTTTTTGATTGCGTTGTTCGGCAATAAATTTACCGATTTTTTCTTGATTCATAATTGGCTCCTTTCTTTATAGATTATAATATATTATTATAAAAAATCCACCAAACGAATCGTAGAGTTTTCTAAAAATTAAGATTAGTCTTTGTTTGACAATTAATATTTTATATAGTATTATTTAGATACCGGAAGAGAAATCTTCGTCAGGTCGATAATTGGAAATCCGATTTTTTTAAATTAAGCGTGCTATTCTTGTACGTCGGTCCAATTGGGGAAAGCTACTTAGGTAGCTTTTTTCTTTAAGGTAAAATTATTTTAAAATCGACTAACTTTTCTAATGAAGTATTAATTTCCACTTGGGTTTGATAATTTTCTAATACTTTTTTTCGAATTGTGCCTGCTAAAAGATCAGCTGCTTGAACAACATAACTTTTTCCAGAATCTTGATAAGAAATTTTTATTTCTAAATCCCCAACAATAATGGGAGATATGTTAGTAGCATAATTATAGTTAGCTATTCCATATTTTAATTCTTCAATAAGACCATCGTGTAAATTATAATAGCCATTATTTTTAGTAGTTTGTTCATCAATATTGATAATAATACGTAGAGGTTTAGTCGCATCAATTTTGGATGATTTAATAAGCGATTTTATAATTTCTTTAATCATCCTTCGAAGGGAATAATCAGTAAATCTTCCTTTAGCAGCTTTATTGTTAATAATATGTTCATAAACATAATCATTTTTGATAATAAGGGCCACAACGTAATATTTTTTTATATAATTCATGAGCCATCTTTTATTTTCGGGAGTTATATTAGTATTTTTAATTTCCGGACATTTTTTAGGACAAATTTGTTTATCAAAAGGACAATAATTACATTTAATCTTATTTATTATCTGCCGATATTGAGTAATAAATTTATCTTTTTCTTCTTTGGATAAAAAAACTAAGCCACCATAAACACTAATATGTTCTTTGGTAGTTAATTTTCCAGAATCATCTAAATTAATGTAAACTTCTTGCATATCTTGGTGCATTGAACCCTCCTGAATATAAACATTATAGCATACATTTAAGAAAATATTAAAAAAAATGATGATTATTCATCTAATAAATAAACATCATCGGGACTTATTTGAGCTTTATTGGTATAGATTTCAAAATCTATTAAATCTTCTTTAGTAAACCATCTTTCATCACCAAGCTTAATACTACTAACATTATAAGGTTCTTGGGTTAATTTAGCCTTAAATTTTTCACCTTTAAATTCTAATAATTCAAACCAAATATTTTCGTTATCTGGGCCATCATCAGTGGGAAGACCAATTTTAACAATAATATGATTATCTTTAGAAAGAGCGGCCTTTTTTAAATAAGCAAACCTTTCAACAGCCAAAGCTTTCATACGTTCTGTTTCTTTATTACTAAAGAAGAAAATTGGATCATTAACCCATAAATCATTATAGATACTAACTTTACTTAAAACTTTATTTTTTTCATCTTCTTCAGATTGATATAAAAATATAGGGCTTGTTTTTGTATTATGACCATTTTCTCGGTCTTGTAAGCCCCCTACTGTTAATTTAGAATATTGCAATAAAGCTTGTGGCCAAGGAATGCAAATAACTATTACTGGAATATTATTTTTAAGCATGCCAATATAAGTACTTTCACTACGAGGATCAAAGTCTTCTTCTTCGATTAAAAAACTTGCATAAGCAATAATTAAATCATGAAGAAAATTAAAACGTTCTTTATCAGTTTGTAAAATTTCTAATTCAGTTTGATGACAACGACAAAGTCCATGAGTATGAAGCCAAATTTCTCCTTTTTTGGAAATAACTGCATGGACATTAAATAAATCTTTAGGTCCTGGTCTAACTTCAGAATTAGCAGCCATTAAAACCCATTTGGCTGGAAGAACTCTTTCAGCACTTTCATCAACTACACCAATTAAATCGGGAACTAAGGCGGTAATTATTTTTAATTGTAAATGGAAAGAATCTTGGGCATCTTTACTAAATTCCATAAAGACGTTTAAAGATTGGGAGGCATTTTTTAATTTAGTTATTTCAGCATCTGTAAAATAAAAGCCATGATTTAAATACATTTCTGGTAATGTAAAATCACGTAAAAATAAACCAACTTCATAATCATTATTTTGATAAGATAATTTAATATAATATACAGCTTCTAAGATTTCAAAGCGTTCTCCTAAAAATTTAACACCTTTAATACTTTTAATTTTTTTTAATATTTCTTGAGGATTAAAATGATAATTTTCTTCTGAAGGAATAGCTAACATATAAGATTTTTCTTCCCAATATTCTAAAGGATTTTCTTCAATATTTTGTAATTTTTGGGCATTAAACTTTTTTAATAAATTCATAATACTACTTTCTTTCTTTTTTTATTATACTATAATTCTTACTTTAAAAAAATAATAAATTATTATGTTCTTATACCCTTAAAATTATTATTTAGAAATTTTTTGAAGATAATCACAAATTATTTCGGCTGTTTTTTCTTTGCCAATACTTGAATCAATACATAAATCATAGTTTTCTTTTTCACCCCAAGTATTACCAGAAATCATTTCATAATAGCTAGCTCGATTTTTATCGGATTTTTGAATATTCTTTTTAGCAAGTTCTTCTGAATCGTTATACATATGCATTATATTATTAATACGATAATCTAAAGGAGCATAAATAAATATTTTAACTAAATTAGGGTTATCTTTTAAAACATAGTCGGCTGCTCTTCCGATGATTACGCATGATCCTTCTAAAGCAATTTTTTTAATAATTTTTTCTTGAGCTAGTATGGCATATTTAACTGGTGAGGTAGTTAAATATAATTCATGTAAAGGATCTTTATTACGATTAATATTTGAAACAAATTCTTGATCTAGACCACATTCTTTTGCAGCCAAAGCAGTCATTTCTTTGTAGTAATAAGGGATTTTTAATTTTTGAGCAATAAGTTCACCAATAGCTTTTCCTTGACTACCATGAGTTCTAGCAATTGTAATAATTACGCCAGGATGAGATTTTTGAAGATAGACGTTTTTACTATTAGCTTCAACATTTTGAGATATTTTATTAAAGAAATGCCAAGTTAAGAAAATTGTCACAATTATCCCTAAAATGTCGGCGATAGGAGATGCGATTAATACACCTTTAATGCCCAAAAAACGTGGTAAGATAATAACTAGTGGAACAAAAAAGATGATATCTCTCGTAAGGGATACAATAGCCGATTTTAATGGTTCACCAACAGCTTGAAAGAAAATTGAAGTTAATTTAATAAGACAAGTTAATGTTACTAACATTAAAAATAGGCGAAAAGTTAAAGTAGCAAATTCCATATATAAAGCTTCACTAGAACCAAAAATGCGAATAATTACACTAGGACATAATTCAAATATAATAGTAGAAATGATACCAACAATAATAGATACGAAGACTACTTTTCGATAAGTTTCTTTAACTCTTTTAATATTTTTAGCACCATAATTATAACCTAAAATTGGTTGAGCTCCTAAAATAATCCCTACTATAATATTAATAACTATAGAGAAGACTTTCATGGTAATACCAATAACAGCGATAGGGATATCAGCACCATATTTACTTAAAGAACCGTATTTAGCAAGCATTAAATTACAAACTAATGAAATTATTACAATACTCATTTGTGTAATAAAAGTAGAAATTCCTAATTTAATAACATTTTTAAAAATGCGAAAATTAAATTTAAAACTTGCTAATTGTAATTTAAAAGTTTTAGTACGAGTATAATAAATAATTGATACAATTAACGTAGCTATTTCACCAATCGCAGTAGCATAAGCTGCACCTTTAATCCCAAGATTAAAAACAAAAATAAAAATTGGATCTAAAATAATATTGATTATAGCGCCGATTGCAGTTGATGCCATAGAAAATTTTGGTGAGCCATCTGCTCTAATCACAGCATTCATACTATTACCAAGCATATAAATAGGAATAGCGGTTAAAATTATGGCATAATAATCTTTAGCTAAATTAATACTTTTAGCACTAGCCCCAAACAAGTATAATAATTGGTCTTCAAAAATAAAACCTAAAATAAGAAAGATAATACTAATAATAAAAGTAACTAAAATACTATTACCAATGGCTTGATGAGCATTTTTAGTATCCCCTCTTCCTTGACATAAAGATAAATAAGCAGCTGCTCCATCACCAAAACACCACGCAAATGCAACAGCAATAATAGTTATGGGATAGACTACACCGGTAGCAGCATTACCTAAATAATTAAGACTACTATGGCCAATAAATATTTGATCTACTATATTGTATAATGAACTAATAAGTAGAGATAAAATACAGGGAATAGAAAATTTTAATAATAATTTGGATATTTTTTCTTCCCCTAAAAACTGATTATTATTTTCTTGATTTTCCATTTTAACCTCACATTCCTTTCACTTCGTTCAAGGCACACATAGTCATGAAAACTTGAACAAAATTTATTT
>CANQTA010000021.1 GCA_947626655.1 uncultured Bacilli bacterium | reverse complement strand
ATAGACACTTCCTTTCTTGTATGTTATTTTATCATATTCTCCATTTTTTTGTGTCTATATTTCTATCCTAACACCAGTTAATAAAATAAAAGAAAAAGTTGTTAAAGAAGATAAAAAGAAGAAAAAAGGGACACCTAAAAAGAAGAATAATAGGAAAAAGAAGAAAAAAAGAAAGAAATAGGTGAATATAAATGAAAGGATTATTACATAGTAAGAGATTTAAAAATAATTTAAAAAAATGGTTATTTATGTATGTAGGAGTTATGGGCCTTCTTACGACTGTAATAACCTATTCAAAATATATGAGTAAATTTGAAGGTAGCAGTGTTGCCAGTGTAGCTATATTCAATGTTGATATTAATTATTCTGATTGTGAGTCTACTGATATTAAAGAAGATGGAATTAATGTTTGTCAAAGTGCTATTAAAAGATCAACTAGTGTGATAGATTATTATTTTACGGTAGATACAACAGGCTTAGAAGTAAATACTTTATTAGCTTTAACTATATATGTTAATAAAGATTTTAATATTAAAGAATTAACAATAAGTGATATTAATGAAGATGGTTCTTTAGGTAAAGAAGAGTCAATAGTAGTAAATAAGCCTAGTACAGTTAATGAAAGTGATAAATTAGCTGGGTATTTGTTAAATACTTATAGTAGTAAAATAAATGCTGGAGAGGGCAAAAATAAAAAATATAAATTATCTATTGAATATGCTGGTAAATGTACTGTCAATGGTAATGAATGTGATAAAAGAGAAATAGATTATACATCAGTTAAAGATATGTATAATTTAGTTAAAATAAATTATTCAGCAACCCAAATAAAGGAATAGGAAGTGATTTAGATGAAAGAAGTATTAGAAAAAATTAAAAATAATAAGAAAATTGTAAGTATTATGCTTTATACAGTAATAAGTTTATTTATTATTAATTTTATTGTGCTTCCTACATCACATTCGAAGTTTTTTAAAAAAGGTGAATTAAGTTTTGCTACTGAGTTTTATAAATTAACTAATGGAGAAAAAATAATAGTTAGCCGAGAAGAGGAGTTTTCATCTTTAAATAATTTAGCTATAAGTTTTACAGTAAAAAGGAATCAAATTACCGAAGCAAATTTTTCTGATATTTATAGAGTAGAAATTCCATCTAGTTGTAAAATTTTATCAGTTAATGGCAAAGAAACAAATAGTCATACGATTACATATGCTGGTTCTTCAGAAAATACAAATGAATCAATTTTAGTTTATTTGATTTGTAATCTGGAAAGTGAAGAAGAAAGTGTAGTAGACGAAAATGGTTTTATTAATGTTCCGATAAAGATTTATGAACATGTTGAAAATAAAAATGTTAAAGAACCTGAATTTCTTTATAAAGAAAGTTTGTTTCCAGCTGGTGGAAGTTTAACAAAAGATGAGTTTAATAGTACTTATGATGTAAAACCTACAGTAGAATTAGAATTTAAAATTTCTAAAACAGATAATAAGATTTGGGATAAAATAAAAGAAAAAGTAGATACATATATTGATATAGATGTTAAAGAAAAATATTCTAATTTACAAGATCCGGATTTATTTAATAGAATTAGTAACGCCATAAATAATTATATTTCATATTATCAAAATGTTGATAATGATAAGAGTTTATTAAGGAGTATTAATGGATTTAAAGTAGATCAAGAAAGTGATAATGAAAATTATATTTTCAAAATAGAAGAAAATTTTGTTGGTTATGCAAGAACAGCTGCAGAATTTAAAAATAAAAGATATATGTTTTTTTCTACATTAGAAAATGATATTGTAAAATTAGCTTTTGATAATTATATAAGAGAAATGTTTCCAGAT
Organism: uncultured Bacilli bacterium; assembly: GCA_947626655.1. Classification (GTDB taxonomy): domain Bacteria; phylum Bacillota_I; class Bacilli_A; order RF39; family UBA660; genus SIG200. The sequence continues at coordinate 22,190 of CANQTA010000021.1, read as the reverse complement.
GATATCGAGTTTATAAATGAATATATAGCAAAATATACTGATGATATTGGTGATTATATATTAAATGGAAATATAAGAACAGGTCAAGGTGTAATACCTGGTTTAAAAAGAATAGCAAATGATAGTGAAATAATAGATTTATTAAATCTTATGAGTTATGTTAAATCAAAAAGTCCTATTAAAGTCCAAAATCAAGTTAAAGGACAAATGGTATATTATTTTAACAATGAATTAGATGTTCAATATAGTAATACAGTTTCTGAAAGTATTAGAACGTTATTAAAGAAAGATGGAGTTGTTCGTACTTCTGTAACTAAAAATAGTGGTACGCCAGCACTTAAAAACATTTTTGATGATTATTTTATTATTTTTGATTCAGAAAAACAAAATTATTTAATTATTAATATTTCTTCAGATCCGACAAATGAAGAAAAAGGAGATTTTACGTACGTAAATATATTTATTGTATCATTTGAAAATGTTAATATAGTATTTGAACCTGATGTAGAAAGTTCTGCTAAGCTAAGTAAAATAACTTTATCGATGCTTAATACTGCAGAAAATAAGATTGAACTCGTTAATACTATGAATACTATTTTAAATTCTTTAGGTATTACTGAAGAGGTTAGTGAACAAAATGTTCAAGAAATAAACGGTAATATAATATTGGAATATAATTTAGTTGATAAATTAGTTACTTGGATACCAAATAATTAAAAATAGTCCTATGGGCTATTTTTTAATTGTTTGTTAATATGGCATTACTGTTAGGAAAAATACTTTACAATAATTTAAAAGCAGTTTATAATTAACGATAAGGAAGAGAAAAGTAGAGATTTTTTATTTGATTTGAGGAAAATGAACATTTGATATATTCATTTTTTTTATTTGATGAAAGGAGTATTTATTATTAAAAAATTAAAAATCTTTATAGATGAAAGTGGTGATTTTGGTTTTTCTAAAAATAGTTCAGCTCTTTATATTGCTTCTTTTGTAATGTATGATTCAGAAAAAAACATTCAAAAGGATATTAATTATTTAAATAGAAAACTTAAAGAGTTAAATTTTAAAGGTATGATTCATATTAATCCTCTTATTGCTAAAAGAGATGAATATAATTATATGAGTTATGAAGAACGAAAAAAAATCTTTTTTACTTTATTTCATTTTTGTACTCGTTTAGATATTAAAATAAAAACTATTATTGTTAATAAAAAATATGTAAATAATAAATATAATTTAAAAAAATCTTTATATAAAGAAATAAATAAAATGTTTTTAATAAATAAAGATTATTTTAATAAATTTCAACAAATAATTATTTATTATGACAATGGTCAAGAAGATTTAACTGAAATTTTAAAAGTAATATTTTCGAATGTTAAAACAATTTGGATAGAAATGTTTGATCATGAAAAAGAAAAATTATTTAAAATAGCAGATTTGTTAACCACAATTGATAAAGTTGAATATAAAAGAAAAAATAAGATTAAATTGAGTAATAATGAAAAATATTTTTTTGAAATAGATGATTTAAGAATAAGATTAAAACAAATAAAGTCAAAAAGATTAAAATAGGTCATTAAAAAAACAACTTAAAAGTTGTCTTTTTAAGCGGAACTATGTTCCTACGCGGGTCAAGCCCTTACCAAGCCATTAATAATAATGTTGATTCAGGCTCGCAAGAAATAATATTAATTATTTCTAATATATATTATGTCTTGTTTAGATAATTATAACCTGATAATTTTAGAAAGTAAAGTTATTTTTCTAATAAACGTAAGCCAACTTCATTAACTGGACCAGCACCGATAGTAATAACTAAATCATTATCTTTTAAATTATTTTTTAAATAGTCAACAATTTTATCAAAGGTTTCAATAAAAATTACTTTTTGGTTGTAAGGTTTAATTAAATCTACTAAATCACTTTCATGGACATTATAAATATTTTCTTCACGGGCTGGATAGATTGGGGCAATAATAATGTTATCAAAATTTTTTAAAACGTCTGCAAATTCTTCTAAATGTTCTTTAGTTCTGGAATAGGTATGACTTTGAAAAACTACATAATTTTCATGACATTTAATTTGCTTCAAAGCTTCGTAAGTAGCTTTAATCTCAGTAGGATGATGGCCATAATCATCATAAACTAAAATGTTATCTTTGTAGGTTCCAACTAATTCAAATCTTCTTTCCACACCATGATATTCTTCAATTCCTTTTTTTATAGCTGTCTTACTAACGCCATGAATTAAACACATAAGTGTAGCTGCTAAGGCATTATAAATATTATGATTACCTAAGATATTCAAATTTAAATGAAAAATTAATTGTTCATTATAATAGACATCAAACTCGGGATAACCTAAAGTATTATAAGTAATATTTTTAGCTAATAAATTAGCATTATTATTGATGCCATAAGTATAAACATTTATATTATCTGGATATTTGATTTGCATAGTATTGGGATCATCAGCATTAAGAATTAAATTACCATCTTTAGCAATTAAATGAACATATTTAGTATAAGATTTTAAAACATTAGCCATATTCTTAAAATAATCTAAGTGATCATCATCTATATTTAATATGATGGCACTAGTAGGATAAAAATTTAAAAAGCTATCAACATATTCGCAAGCTTCCATAATAAAATTTTCATTACCACCAACATAATAATTAGCTTTTATTTTGGGAAGAATAGCACCGATTTGAATGGTCGGATTTTTCTTATCTTCTAGAAAACAAGAGGCAATCATCCCTGTAGTAGTACTTTTTCCATGCGTTCCTGAAATACATAAAACATGTTGATATTCTTTAGTCATTAATCCTAAGAATTTGGCTCTTTCATAAACTTCTTTATGTAGTTCATAAGCCCTTTTTAATTCGGGATGGTCTTTACTAATCGCTGCTGTATAGATAACGATATCAGCTTTATCAACTAAAGAAGGATCTTCTCCAATTGTAATGTTGATTCCTTTTTCAGTTAAATAATCTGTATTTTTATTTTTAACAGCATCACTACCGGTAACAACATTTCCTTTTTCATGTAAAATTTCGGCAATTCCACTCATGGAAATACCACCAATACCAATCATATGAATAACTTTATTTTTCATCATATAAATCCCTTCTTTATATATAATATTATATAAAATCTCCCTCTTAATCGCAACTAATTAAAGAAAAAATAATTTTAATTTTATTTGACAAAATTCACCATGTAAATCGAACAAAAAATTTTTTTTAAGAGCCAAAAATTACCAACCTAGGTGTAATCTTAGCAAAATGTTTTTTCTTCCTAGTTTTTTGCAAAATGAGAAATTGTTCGATTTACAAAAAATAAATTTTTTTAAAAAAAAACATTGCTAAAAATTTGATATGCGATATAATGGAAATGTACTTAGGAGAGGTAAAAAAATGATAAAAGAAGAAGTGAAAAATGAAATCATCGTTGTTAAACGAAGTGGTCAAAGAGTCCCATTTAACGGGGCTAAAATAGCTTTAGCTATTAAAAAAGGCTACGACAGTGTTTATGAAGATTATGATGAAAAAATAGTTAATAAAGTTTATGAAAAAGTTTTAAAAACTATTGAAAAAGAATATGAAGATCGAAAGACTATTGGCATTGAAGAAATTCAAGATATTATTGAAAAAGAGCTTCAAAAAACAGATGAAAATGTTTATCAATCTTTTTCTGAATATCGGGAAAGAAGAGCAGCTTCAAGAGAGGCTTTTGTAGTAAAACAACAACACAAATTTGTAAAAGCGATTGAATCTTTAGGATTAAAAACCGCTAAAGAAGAAAATGCAAAAAGAGAAAATGCTAATGTTGATGGGGATGGACCAATGGGAACAATGCTTCATTTTGGTTCCACAGTTTCTAAAGAATTTGCTAAAGCTTATTTAATGGATGCTAAATATAGCCGAGCTCATGATGATGGTACTATTCATATCCATGATTTAGATTTTCTAACCATGGGAACTACTACTTGTAATCAAATCGATTTAGATAAATTATTTAAAAATGGTTTTTCAACTGGTCATGGCTATTTAAGATGTCCTAATGATATTATGAGCTATACTGCTTTAGCAGCTATCTGTATTCAAGCTAACCAAAATGATCAACATGGTGGTCAAAGTATTCCAATGTTTGATTATTATATGGCACCAGGAGTTTTAAAAACTTTTAAAAAACAATTTAAACAAATGTTATATGATTATTTAGATTTAGAAGGTTTTCTTGGTGAAGTTAATTTTGAAGAGATCGATAATCTTATCAGTAAATTAGAAACAATTCAATTTGAAGCTACTGAATTATTGAAAGATTATATAACTAGTGATAGATTAGAAGAAATTGTTACTAAATCTTATGAAAAAGCTTTAGCGAAAACAGATCGAATTACTTATCAAGCAATGGAAGCCTTCATTCATAATTTAAATACAATGCATAGTAGAGCTGGAGCACAAGTACCATTTTCATCTGTAAACTTTGGAACTGATACTAGTCCAGAGGGCAGAATGGTTATGAAGAATTTCTTATTAGCAACTGATGCTGGTCTTGGTAATGGTGAAACACCTATTTTCCCAATCTCAATATTTAAACTAAAAGAAGGTGTTAGCTATAATGAGGGTGATCCTAACTATGATTTATTTAAATTAGCTTGTAAAGTATCAGCTAAAAGATTGTTCCCTAACTTCTCATTTTTAGATTCTTCATTTAATAAACCATATTTAAAAGGTAATGATCCTAAATATGAAGTTGGCTATATGGGATGTCGGACTAGAGTTATTGGTAATGTAGTTGATCCTGAAAAACAAGTTACACCAGGACGTGGTAATCTTTCTTTTACAACAGTGAATTTACCAAGGATTGGTATTAAACATGGTATTGCTTTAGGAGAAAGAGATAAAGCTGATATGAAAGGCTTCTATGAAGAACTTGATGAAGTTATGGATTTATGTAAAGGGCAACTTCTTCAAAGATTTGAAATTCAATGTAGTAAAAGTGTTAATAATTTTAAATTCTTATTGGGCTCTCATGTTTGGCTTGATTCCGAAAAATTAGAACCTGGAGCTAAAATTAAAAAAGTATTAAAACATGGTACTTTGTCAATTGGCTTTATTGGCCTTGCTGAGTGTTTGAAAGCTTTAATTGGTGAACATCATGGTGAATCAGAAAAAGCTCAAAAATTAGGTTTAGAAATAATTAAACATATGCGCCAAAAATGTGATGAGTATAGTCAAGAAATGAAATTGAATTTTACTTGTCTTGCTACTCCTGCTGAAGGTTTAAGTGGTCGCTTTGTTGGTATTGATCGTTCAATTTATGGTAAGATTAAAGGTATTACTGATCGGGAATATTATACTAATTCATTCCATGTCCCAGTTTATTACCATACGACTATTCAACATAAACTAGAAGTAGAAGGAAAATATCATAGCTTAACTAATGCCGGTCATATTTCTTATATTGAAATAGATGGTGATACTGCTAATAATGTAGAAGCATTTGAAAAAATTATTCGAATTATGCATGATAATGATATTGGTTATGGTGCTGTTAACCATCCAGTTGATAGAGATCCAGTTTGTGGATATGTAGGGGTTATTAATGATGTTTGCCCACGTTGTGGAAGACATAATTTTGAAGGGGTACCGGTTGAAACAATTAATCATCTAGATTGTAATTGCTAAAGTAAAATAAGGAGGAGGAATATTATGGAAGCAACAGTAAAAAAAGTAAAAACAGTAGGAGAAGGAGTAGGTTTTGAAAGAATCCGTCGGATTACAGGTTATTTAGTTGGAACAACTGATCGTTGGAATAATGCTAAAAAATGTGAAGAACAAGATCGGGTTAAACATACAGGAGTAAAATAAAAATGAAAATAAGGCTAGCAGCTCCACTGCAAAGTGATAGTGTTGTTGATGGCTTTGGCGTTAGGACAGTTATTTGGACTCAAGGATGTTCACATAATTGTCCTTTTTGTCAGAATCCAAGTACGCATGATTTTGCAGGAGGTAAGGAATTTGATGTTGAAGATATAAAAAAAGAATTAGCTGATTTAGAAAATCAAGATGGTATTACTTTAAGTGGAGGAGATCCCATGTTTCAAGTTGATGCTGTCTTAGAAATTGCTAAATATGCGAAAAGTATTGGTTTAAATGTATGGTGCTATACCGGTTTTCTTTATGAAGATATTTTAAAAATGGGTCAAAAAAATAAAAATTATTTAGAAATTTTAAATTATTTAGATGTTTTAGTCGATGGTAAATTTGTAAATGAACTTAAAGATTTAAATTTATTATTTAGAGGTTCTGCTAATCAAAGATTAATTGATGTTCCTAAAACTTTAAAATATCATAAAGTAATGCTTATTCCGGAAAGTGATGGTATTATGGAAAATTTTAAAGTAAAAAAAGAAAAGGTGTATATTTAAGAACTGAATTATTAAAGGATAATTATTCATTTTTCCTTATCAATCCTTAGATGAAAAAAATTTAAGATATGCAAAAAATGTCATTTAAGATATTCTAAAATAAAAAAAAGTATGTTAAACTATTTATAGTAAGGTGCATTAATATGAGTAGAGAAACATTTTTACTTTTAGCAGTTGGTTATTATATTATTACAATGGTAATTGTTGTAATTGTTTTAATATTTTTAAATAGACGTTATCGCAAAATGTTAACTAATGAAATTAATAATTTAGAGCGAGATAAAAATTTAATTATTTCTTCTAGTATTTTATCAGAATTAAACAAAGTAGAAGCTTTAGTAAATAATGAAGAATTGAAGAAAAAATATAAAAGTTGGCAAAAAAGATTTGAAACAATTAGAGATTCTGAAATTCCCAAAATAACTGATGAGATAATTGAATTACAAAATGATTTTAATGAAAAAGATTATGATAAATTAAAAAAAGGTTTGATTGAAGTAGAACTTAATATTAATTATTTAAAAACCAAAGCTGATTTCTTACTTGATGAAATAAAAGAAATTACTTTGTCAGAAGAAAGAAATCGCGAAACAATAATTAAACTAAAAGCAGATTATCGTGAAATTAGAAATTTATATAGCACTAATGAAAGTGATTTTGAAATAATTAAGACTCCTTTAGAATTGCAATTTGAAAATGTTGATAAATTATTTGGTGCTTTTGAAGATGCTATGGAAAAAAATGAATACTTAGAAGTCGGAAAAATTGTTAAAGCTATTGATGATTTAATTGGTAATTTAAAAATTGTAATTAAAGAGACTAAAGCTATTGTTAATATGGGTGGCATTTTAATTCCTAAAAAAATTGAAGAAATTAGAAGTATTTATAGTAAAATGAAAGCGGAAGGTTATAATTTAGATTACTTAAATATTGAATATAATATTGACGAAGCTAATAAAAAAATCCAAGATATATTTAGTCGTTTAAATGTCTTAAATGTAGTTGATTCAATATTTGAACTTAAAACCATGCTAGATTATTTTGATTCTTTATATAATGATTTTGATAAAGAAAAATTGACTAAAAATTTATATGAAGAATTTAAAAGAAGTATTTTAATAAAAGTAACCAAATTAGAAAAAATTAATAATGAAATATATCGTAAAATAGATGATATAAAATATAGTTATGACTTATCAGATGATGAAGTATTAGTTATAAGTGAAATAAAAGAAGAATTTGGTAGTATTAGATCTAGTTATGATCATGTTGTGGAGATGGAAAGAAATAAGAGTTTAGCTTATTCGAAATTACATAAAGAAATGGAAATTTTAAATAATCGTTTAACCAAGTGTGAAGAAAAATTAAATGTTGCTTTACGGACTTTAGGTAGTCTAAAAGAAGATGAAGTAAGAGCTAGAGACCAACTTGATGAAATTAAAGAAATATTATTACAAGCTAAGGAAAAAGTTAGAAGCTATAAACTACCTGTTATTCCTAAAAATTATTATGTTGAATTATCAGAGGCAACCCTTGCTATTAATGAAATGGTTAAAGAATTAGATAAAAGACCAATATCAATTAAAACCTTAAATGTGCGTGTTGATACAGCTAGGGATTTAGTCTTAAAAGTTTATAATACAATAAATGAAACAATCAAAACTGCTAAGATGGCCGAAACTGCTATTGTTTATGGCAATCGTTATCGGGTTATTAATAGAGATGTTGATTTAGGTTTAATTAAAGCTGAAAATGCTTTTAATCGCGGCAATTTTAAAAATAGTTTAGAAAATGCCATTAATGCGATTAATATTATTGAACCAGGAATCCATGAAAGATTATTAGAAGAATATAAGTAGATGTAATAAAACATCTTTTTTCTTGTTATAATTAATGAAGATAAAAAAATATATTAAGAAAAAAATATATTAAAAATATAGACCAATAGTTAAAATTTTGATATAATCAGTTTATAATTGGAGTGATATAATTGACTTATTTAGATTATAGTACAACAACCCCTGTATCTTTAGAAGCTTTAGATAGTTATACAAGATTATCTAAAGAATTTATAGGCAGTATTAATTCGCATAATGAATTAGGTAATCAAGCAAAAAAAATGTTAGATAATATTACTAAAGAAATAAGCAATATGTTTAATGTAATGGAAAGTGAAATAATATATACAAATTCTGGCTTAGAAGCTAATAATTTAGCCTTAATAGGAGTCTGCTTAGCTAATCATAAAAGAGGTAAACATCTTATAGTTTCTAAATTAGAACATCCTTCAATTTATGGAATATGTAATTATTTAGAAAGTATTGGTTTTGAAATAAGTTATGTGAATAATGATGCTGATGGTTTAATTGTTTTTGATGATTTAAAAAATTTAATTAGACCAGATACTATTTTAGTAAGTATAAGTGCTGTAAATTATGAAACTGGTGTTAGACAACCTTTAAAAATGTTAAGACAAATTATTAAAAAAGAAAATCCTATGACTTTGTTTCATTCTGATTTGGCCCAAGCCATTGGTAAAACAGCTATCAATTTTCGTGATATTGATTTAGGTAGTGTTTCTTCTCATAAATTCTTTGGCCCTAAAGGCATTGGCTTTTTATATAAAAATAGTTCCGTTAAAATTAGTCCTTTAATATATGGAGATTCTAAAAGTAATATTATAACCGGAGTTAATTCATTGCCTTTAATTGGGAGTATGAAAGAAGCTTTAAAAATTTCTTTAAAAGATTTAGATAAACGTGAAAGATATATTAGTCTTCTAAATGAAAGAATAGTAGCTAAATTAGAAAATATTGAAGGAATTAAAATTAATAAAACTAAGTATTCAATTCCTCATATCTTAAGTATTAGTTTTGATAAAATAATTGCTGAAAGTTTAGCTAATCAGTTAGCAGGTCATGAAATATATGTTAGTACTAATCAATCTAATGAAATATCTAGTAGTGTTATGGCAATTTATAATGATTTAAGTAGAAGTAAATCATGTATGCGTATTAGCTTATCTTACAAAACAACGGTTTTAGAAATTAATAGATTTTTAAGTATTTTTGAGGTAGAATATAAAAAGTTAAAAAATTTAATTGGTGGGTGATGGCATGCAAAAGTTAATCTTTTTAAAGTATGGTGAACTAAGTACTAAAAAAGAAAATCGCAATTTTTTTATTAAATTATTAAATAATAATATAAAAAAAGTTTTAGAAGATGTTGAAATAACTTATGATTATGGAAGAATGTTTATTATTCCTAAAGATAATAATTTTAATGATGTTATAAATAAATTACAAAATGTTTTTGGTATTCATGAAATTGTTGTTGCTGATAGATTATTTAATAAAGATTTAGAAGCTATTAAAAAAGAAGTAATTAATGTTTTGCAAACTAAACAATTTAATACTTTTAAAGTAGAAGTCAAAAGAAGTGATAAAACTTACCCTTATGATGGTATGGAATTAAGGAAAATATTAGGCAGTGTTATTTTAAAAAATATTCCCAATCTTAAAGTAGATGTTAATAATCCTGATATAGTTATAACAATTGAAATTAGACAAAAAGAAGTTTTAATATATAGTGATGGTATTAAAGGTTTAGGGGGGTATCCTGTATCTAGCTTAGGTAAAGGAATATTAATGTTAAGTGGTGGCATTGATTCTCCTGTTGCTGGTTATTTAGCCATAAAAAGAGGAATAAAATTAGAAGCTATTTATTTTGAAAGTCCTCCTCATACGAGTGAAGCAGCTTTAGATAAAGTTAAAAAATTAGCTCAAAGATTAGCTCTATATAATAATGATATTAAATTACATATTATCAATTTTACTGCTATTCAAGAAGCTATCTATAAAAATATTCCCCATGATTATTTAATTACAATTATGCGGAGAATGATGTATCGCATTAGTGCTATAATAGCTAGTAGAGAAAATGCTAAAGTACTAATTAATGGCGAATCTATTGGTCAAGTAGCTAGTCAAACTTTAACAAGTATGAATGCAATTAATGCTGTAGTTAATATTCCTGTTATAAGACCAGTTGCTTGTTTTGATAAATTAGAAATTATTGCCATAGCTAAAAAAATAGAAACATTTGCTACAAGTATTTTACCTTATGAAGATTGTTGTACTATTTTTGTACCAGACCACCCAGTCATTAATCCCGATAAACATAGATGTGAAGAATATGAGAAATTAATTGATTATGAAGATTTAATTTATACAGCAGTTAAAAATAAAAATACGATATTAATTAAAGCCGAAAATAAAGAATTTGCTGATATTTTATAAGTATTAAATTCAAAATATTTACCATAATATAAATGGTGAATAAAATGCTTAAAAGTAATAGATTTAAAAGAAATGTTGATTTATTTAATATGGATTTTACAAGTCGCATGTATAGTTATTTTGATCCTTTTATGAATAATTTTGAAAGTATTAATCAAGATATTAATAGTGATAAGCAAATGTTAAAAAGTAAAAATCATTGGGAAAAAAATATAAAGAAAAAATAACTTTAAAAACATCTATTAAGAAAAAGAAAATAGATGTTTTTTTATGTCTAATTACAACTGAAATATTGAAATATAAACAGATATTTATTATAATTAATGTAAGAAATAAATAATAAAATGTTAAAGAAAAGGATGAAGAGGATGAAAGCCAAACTAAAATATTTTAGTTTGTTAATACTAATAGTATTAACAAACTAAAATATTTTAGTTTGTTAATACTAATAGTATTAACAATAATATTATCAAATGTAATATTTTCTAAGAAAGAGAAAGTAATCTTAGATGAAGTAAGTTTATTAAATGAAGGAAGTAAAGGTACAAGTTTTGCTATGTATTATGAGACTCAACAAGAAGATGGTACTTATACTTATGTCGAAAGTGAAGATACAACTTGGCCTGCAGATTTAAGATATAATGCTAAGAAATCAGGATGTATCGACTATAATGGCAATAAAATAGATGGTACTTTAACATATAATAAAGAAAATAATAAAGTAACATTAAGAACTAAAAGTGCTACGTTATGTTATTTATACTTTGATTTAGGAACAGAAGAGAATCCTTACAAGATTCAATATATCGAAGATTTAGTAGATTTAAGTAATAAAGTAAATAAAGGTGAAACATATGAAGAAGCTTATTTTACTTTAGAAAGAGATTTAGACTTTCAACAAGAAGGTAGTTATAGACAATATGATCGAACCGATTATGGAGATATCAATGGTGTAGATGGAACAGAACAACTTATGATAGAATTAACTAATCCCGAAGGAACAGGATTTCCACCAATAGGAACAGGAAATGCCTTTGATGGTAACTTTAATGGTCAAGAATTTACTTTGAGTAATTTGTATGTTAATGTAACCGATATGCATGCAGGTTTATTTGGCTTAGTAGGAAAAGAAGATTCAACAAATACGATAAAGAATTTAACTATAACCGGAAATGTAAATAAAAAAGGTACAACAGGACATGCTAGTGGATTAGTAGCATCAAGTAGTGCGAATAGTATAATAATTGATAATGTTCATAATAAAGTAAATGTAACCATAGAAGATACAACTAAATTTGCAGCAGGGATATTAGGATATAGTGAAAATTCAGCAAAATTTATAAATAGTGATAATAGTGGAAATATAAGTGGTGGAGAAGTAGCAGCCGGAATAATGGCAAAAACAGAAGGAAAAGGTAAAATAGAAGTAGATACCTGTAGTAATACTGGAAACATAACAACAGCAAGTATTAATACAGGAGGAATAGTAGGCCAAGTGAGTGGAACAATAACAATAGAAAAAAGTACTAATTATGGAACAATAACAAGTAATTTAGGACTACATATTGGCGGATTATTGGGGTGTGATAGTAGTACAACATCGAATACAACTATCAGTAAAAGCCATAATTATGGTCAAATAAAGATTGAAAATAATGAGGCAACAACTGCCTCTTACGTCGGAGGCTTAATGGGCCGTTCATATGGTACTCTTACAATAGAGGAAAGTTCAAATGAAATAAAAACAGATAATGATGAAGCTGGAATAAACGTAATATATCATGGAACAAAAGAAGTAGCAGTCGGAGGTTTAATAGGAACTGAACATGATAAAACAAAAACAATAAACAATAGTTATAATACCTCAAATATAAGTGTTGAATCTGAAGCAACATCTGGAGACGGAACACAAGTTGGAGGGATAATAGGAAGACAAGCAACAGCTAGTACGATCGGAACATACACAAATAATTATAACACTGGAAAAATAGATGTAACAACAACAGGAACAATTCCTACAAGAGTCGGTGGAATAATAGGTTATAAAAGCAATGGAGAATTAACAATAGACAATAATTATAATGAAGGAATAATAAATATTAATGTTAAAGCATCTATTTCTACAGGTGGTATTATTGGATCAATTACTGATAATGCAACACCAGAAATGACTAAAATAGTAAATAGTCATAATACAGGCGAAATAAATTCAAAAAATACTGAAAATTTTTTAAATCATGTAGGCGGAATAATAGGAGATGTTGCTAATTTCGGAATATCAGAAATATTAAGAATTGAGAATAACTATAATACAGGAAACATAAATGGAGGAACTAGAACTGGTGGAATAGTTGGGGATGTTAGTACTAATTCTAAAATATTAATAAATAAATGTTATAATACGGGAAATGTAACAGGCCAAGAAGATACAAAATATACTTTATCTGTTGTAGTAGGTGGAATAGTAGCACATATTTGGGAAAATTCTGTATCGTATATATTAAATTCATATAATACAGGAATATTAACAGCAAAAGCAGCAAATACCGTAAATTATGTATATGGATTTGGGTTAATTAATTATAACACTAATCCAGTATTATCCGTTGTAATAAATTCATTCAACTTAGGAAATATAATATCAAAAGATAGAGGAGCTAGTGTTAGTAGCATTAATAAGAGTAATAATTTAACTATTAATAATGTATACAATGCTGGAAATATAGAAGGAAATCCAAAATATAGTGTTATAACAAACTATTCAACAGGAAGTGTCGATATTCAAAACACTTATTATAAAGAAATTAGTGGAATAGCAGAAAGTAATACAGGAGACATACTTGGTGCCTATCCAATAACAGAAGCTAACATGAAAATAACAGATGTTAATAATATCAATGGTTTATTATATAAATTAAATAACAATGTTCAAACATTAAATAATCAAGGCTTAGCAACATATAGTGAAGACTTAAAAGATTATACCTTAGTAGATTGGATAACAGATTCAACAACAGGTTATCCAACCCTAAACTTTAAATTAGAAGGTAATGAGTAATAATACTTGCTACTTTCTTTTAAAATACTTAAATTTATTATTTACTTTTAGCTATGACTTAGCTTATAATATTGTTAGATAAAAAAGGGTATGTGTGTTCTTTTATAACTTTTTAGTTGTATAGTAATAGGAGTAGTATGGAGTCTAAGAAAAAATTGATTTTTGTAAATAATTGCCTTAAAAATTTACAAAAGAGAGTTCCTAAAAGGGAAATTGTTGATGCTGAATTTGTGCGTTTTCAAGATGGTTCAGGAAAAGTAGTTTTACCAACCGAATGTCGTGATCAAGATGTTTATGTCATTTGTGATGTTAATGATAAAACCCCTAATCCTTATACAGGTCATATTTTATCACCAGATGATCATGTAAGAGATATTGCAAGAGTAGTTGGTGCCCTAAAAGATAATCCAACTAGAAAAACATTAGTTGTACCTTTTCAACCTTATGGAAGACAACACAGAAGAGTTTTTGGTGAATCAACTGAAGCAGCAGATTTTTTAAGAGAATGTCATTTTTGGGGCTTTAAAAATATTTTAACTGTTGATTCTCATGACCCAAATGTAGCTGCAGCAATATCTAAACATAATTTTGATAACATGTTTGTTACTAATGCAATGTTAGCTGACATGGTAATTAAAGAACAAATTGATTATAATAATCCTAATGGAATATTAATTGTCGCTCCAGATGCCGGTGCTCAACAAAGAGCCAGACATTTTGCTGATCGTTTTGGTTGTAATTATGCCTTTTTCTCTAAAAGACGTGATGTTACTAAAATAGTTGATGGTAAAAACCCTGTCGCATCAAAACAATATGTCGGTTTTCCACCCTTAGATAAAGATGTAATTTTAGTAGATGATATGATAGCTTCTGGAGGAACCATTATTGAAACTTCTGAAGAATTAAAAAATTTAGGAGCTAAAAGAATATTTGTTTGTTCAACATTTGGCTTATTTACCAGAGGAACAGCTGATTTTACAAAAGCTTTTGAAGAAGGTCTGATTAATAAAACTTATATTTCTAATTTGACTTATTTAAAAGAACAAAATTTAAAGGGAATAGAGATAGTTGATAGTACAGAACAATTATTATCTTGTATTAATGCTATTCATCAAGGTGAAGAAAATATTAAAGAAGAATTAGGAATGGTTTTAGAACCAGTTAGTGAATTGGTTCGAAAAAGAAATATATAGTAAAATAAGTAGAAATACTTGTTTTTTCTTGGTTTACAAATTTCTAAAACTCAATTATAATGGTATATAGAGGTGTAAAAAATTATGAAAATATTATCAGTAAATGCTGGTAGCTCATCACTTAAATTTACTTTAATTGAACTACCTAGTAGAGAAACTATTGCCAGTGGTTTATTTGAAAAAATTGGTATGGAAGGAAGCTTTTATACTATTAAATATAATGGCGAAAAAATTCAAAAAGAATGTTCTTTAAAAGATCATTCTGTAGCAGTATCTAAACTAATAGATGAACTTTTAGAAAATAAAATAGTGACATCTTTAGAAGAAATTGAAGGTGTAGGACATCGTATCTTACATGGAGGTAGTGAATTTACCGAATCAACTCTTTTAAATGAAGAAGTTTTAAAAAGAATTGAAAAATATAATGAATTAGGTCCTCTTCATAATCCAGCCAATATTATGGGAGTTAGAGCTTTCATGAAAGTTTTACCTAAGGTTCCTAATGTAGGAGTATTCGATACTACTTTCCATCAAACAATGAAAGAAGAAGAATTTTTGTATCCAGTTCCTTATGAGTGGTATACAGAATATGGTGTACGTAAATATGGTTTCCATGGAACAAGTCATCGCTTTATCTATAAAACAATTTCAGAATATTTAAAAAGAGATGATTTAAAAGTTATTTCTTGTCATATTGGTAATGGTGGTAGTTTATGTGCTATAAATAGTGGTAAAGTAGTTGATACTACAATGGGCTTTACTCCTCTTGCCGGTATTATGATGGGCACCCGTTCTGGAGATATTGATCCTTCTATTATTCCATTTGTCATGAAAAAAACTGGGAAAAGTGCCGAAGAAATTGTTAATGATTTAAATAAAAAGAGTGGTCTACTAGGAGTAAGTGGAATTTCTAGCGATGGTCGAGATGTCGAAGACGCTGCTAATAATGGTGATGCTAGAGCCATTTTAGCTCAAAACATGTATGCTCAAAAAATAGCCAATTATATTGCTATGTATAATAATTTATTAGAAGGAGCCGATGTAATCACTTTAACTGCCGGTGTAGGCGAAAATTCTAAAACCATGCGTAAAATGATTATCGAAAGAATAAAAAGTTTGGGCGTAAAAATAGATGATGATAAAAATGATTTTCGTGGTGAATTTCGTTTAATATCTACTGAAGATTCTAAAATACCTGTATATGTCATTCCTACTAATGAAGAATTAATGATTGCTCTTGATACTATGGATTTAATTAGTTAGAGGTGATTGCGATTATAAATAAAACACTTTTAAATAAAATTTATAAAGAAATAAAAAAATATGAAAACATTGTTATAGCTCGGCATGTAGGACCCGATCCCGATGCCATTGCTAGTCAAATAGCTTTAAGAGATTCAATTCTTTTGACATTTCCTAATAAAAAAGTTTGGGCTGTCGGTACTTCTGTTTCCAAGTTTAAGAGTTATGGTAATTTAAATAAAATTAATTGTGAAGAAATTAATGATGCTTTATTGATTGTCGTCGATGTTCCTAATATGGCCAGAATTGATGGAATTGAAAATTTAAAATATAAAGCTATTGTAAAGATTGATCATCATCCTAAAGAAGATATTGATGCTTTAATAGAATGGGTAGATACTGAAAAATCAAGTACCTGCCAAATGGTTACCGAACTTATCTTAAATACAAAATTGAAATTAAATACTAAAATAGCTGAAAATTTGTTTTTGGGAATAGTTTCTGATAGCGAAAGATTTTCTCTAAAGAATACAACCGCTGAAACCTTTGATACGGTTAGTGCTTTAATAAAAATAAGTCACATTGATTTTACTAGTCTATATGATATTTTATATACAAGACCTTTTTCTGAACATAAATTTATAGCTTATATAACCAATAATATGGTTATTGATGAACATAAATTAGGTTATATCAAAATCAATGATTATATTTTAAAAGAGTATAATGTTGATACTTCAACACCTTCAAATTTGATTAATGGCTATAATTTTATTGATGAATTATTAGTTTGGATCTTTATTACTGAAGATGTTAAAAATAATCAATATAAAATAAGTATTAGAAGTAGAGGCCCGGTTATAAATGAAATAGCTAGTCATTATAATGGAGGGGGGCATAAGTTTGCTTGTGGTGCTAGATTAACAACGATGGAAGAAGTTGATAATTTAATTGCCGATTTGCAAAAAGCTTGTATAGAATATGAAAATAATTAGTTTTAAAAAAAAGAAAGGTAATCAATATGAGATTACCTTTAATAATAGGGATAAAATAAATTTATATGATGATGTAATTCTCAAATATGATCTTTTAATTACTAAAGAAGTTGATAGTGAAAGATTAAAAGTTATTATGGAATATAATAGTTATTTAAAAAGCTATTATGAAGCTTTAAAATATATTAATGTCAAATTAAGAACCGAAACTGAAATAAGAAAAAAATTAAAAGACTATAGCCACGAAGCCATTGATTATACCATAAATAGATTAAGAAATGATGGCTATTTAAATGAAGAATTATACATAAAAAGTTATATTAATGATGTAATTAATTTAAAAATGGAAGGCCCTAATAAAATATTATATGAATTAAAAAAATTAGGATTTCCCGAAAATCTTATTAACAATTATTTAGATACTTTTCCGAATGAAATATGGTTAGCTAAAATAGATAAAATAATTACTAAAAAAATAAACAGTAACCATAATTTATCTAGCTTAGTTTTAAAGCAAAAAATAATTCAAGATCTACATCAAAGAGGATTTGCAAATAAGGATATTAATCTCGTAATTGCCAACCATGACTTCCAAGATAATCATTTAATTTATGAAAAAGAATATGAAAAATTAAAAAACAAACTAGCTAAGAAGTATAGTGGCAGTGAACTTGAATATCAAATAAAAAGTAAACTATATCAAAAAGGTTTTCGTAATTAGGCATAAAAAAATTGGTTTAAAAGCCAATTTTTTATTCTGTTTCTGTATTAGAAGTTAAATTATTAAGCATGCTATTCATATAGATACCATATTGTTTATTTAATTCTGAATCAATAATTTCTAAATTATATAATTCTCGATAATATTTATATGTATCATATTGAATAGTTTTGGTATTACTTATTTTTCTATTTGCTAAAGTTTCTAATATTTCATCTTTAAGTTTTTCTAAAGTTTCTTTTTCTTTAGAAGCATTACGATAGATAATATGATAACCAAGTTCTGTTGTAACAACTTCTTTACCTAATTCGCCATCTTTAATTTTATAAACAGCATCAAGTAATTCATCATAATTAGAATCTAAATCACCATAATTAATATAACCTAAATTACCGTCTTTATCTTTTGTATTTTCATCTTCAGAATTTTCTTTCGCTAATTTCTTAAATGTTGCTAATAAATCATCAGAGCCTTTAATTTCTTTAAGTAAATTTTCGGCTTTTTCTTTAGCTTCTTTTTCTTTCGCCTCTCTATCAGTAGTTGTCATATTATCAGTAACGTCTGGAGTAATTAAAATATGATAAACTTCAACATCTTCTTTAGCTTCATCATTATAATAAGTTTCAATTTCTTTATCAGTAACTAAAGTTTTAGCATATTCTTCTATAGCATGTGATTGCATATAACTATTATATAAATAGTTTTGATAAGCTTCAATTGTTGAGTAATTAGTATTATCAACAATTGCTTGAAGTAGTTTATCTTTACTATCATCATATGATTCTAAAAGTGTATCCATAAAACTTTGGGCATTACCTTTAGCAGTTTCTACATAATCTTCAAATTCATGTTCAAAAATATATGTATCAATTAAACTAAGAGTAGCTTCTAACCCATAGTTGTTTTTTAATTCTTCATATAATTCTTCAGCACTAATTAATTTTTCTTCTCCTTTATCTTTAGCAAATTTAATAACTGCTTCCTCACCATTTTGCAAAGTTGGTATTTTACCACAACCACAAAGAGTAAGTAAACATATCATTATTAATAATAAATATTTTTTCATTTTTCCCTCCCAATACATCTATTATAACAAAAGTATCCTGTAAAAGAAAGTATTTATTTCATATTTAAAGCACTCACACTTAAAAATATTAACCATAAATTATATATGAATAGACATAAAGGAGGAGTGATTTATGAACTGCGGAAATAACGGTCTAGGTGCTGCTATTATTTTAGTATTATTTATCTTACTTATTATAATCGTAGGAGCATTTATTTAAATTAAATTTAAATTATTAAGGAGGTATATTTATGGCATGTTGTCCATCACAAGGAAATCAATGTCAAGGAAACAATAACAATAGTAATAATGCTTATAACTACTTTTTTATAGTATTAATACTTTATATATTACTTGCTATAATTATTGGTGGTAGCATTATTTATTAGGAATATTACTTAGAAAGGGGCAGTAATGCTTCTTTTTTTAAATTTAACTTTAGTTAATCTTTACATCTCATCTATTATTTGTTATGATAAAACATATTTTTTAAGAAAAGAGGCTTATTAATATGGGTGAAGAATTTAGTCTTTTATTGTATAATGTGTACGTTAGTTATTTTAAATTATATGAGTATGAATTAAATACAGGAATTTTAACTCAAAACTTTATTAATGAATACGATAAATTAAGAGAACTATTAGCTCATGAAAATATTTATTATGAAAGAACTAGAGAAAAACTAAAAGATTGTTGTTTTTCGGGACTATATGAAAATTTTATTAGTGAAATTGCTACTATTTTGGGAAATGCTGAAACTAAATTAGTTGGTCATCGCCTTGCTCTTAAAACTATTTCATTTAATAAAGAAAATTTATTAAGTTCCGATTATGCTTATTATGAATTAAAAAATGATTATTTTAGAACAGTATTATATTTTCTAAATAAATATTTGCATGATTCTAAATATGCTGATTTTCATGATTTTTTATTAAAAATGAAATATAAAATAAGTTTTTTATTTCCCGATATCGAAGAAAATTTATTAGATTTTGATATGCAAATAAATCCCCATTTATTTTGGCTTAGTGAAAGTTTAAGTCAATTAAATGATATTAATAGAGAAGAATATGAAAACTTAAAAACTAAATTAATTCATATTCCTTACAGTTTAGCTCTATCATATTTTTTAAAATGTCATTATCCTAATCTAACTGCAGATGAGCAAAACTCCCTTTTAATTTCTAATATATTATTACGTAGTTCATTAATGTTTTTAGATGAAAAAGAAATTGCGGAAACTAAAAATTTATATCAAAAAATGGCTTCTCTTTGGAATCCAGAAAAAGCCAAGCTTGCCCAATTAATTATTCAATTATGTGATTCTAGTAGTGATGATAAATTATTACCTAACAAAGTAAAAATGTTAAAAAAATAAAAAATTGGCTCATAACCAATTTTTTTAAACTCCCGGTAATGGTTCAATATTAATATTAGAATCATATTTTTTTAAAACATTACTAAATTCTTCATAAACATTTTCATAATTACTTAAATATTTACTTTCCATTTTACTAAAAGGAATAACTAAATAATCATATTTTCCTTTAGTTTGATTATAAAATTTATAAGAATAATTTAAATCAGCTCCAATATTATCAATTTTAATTTCAGTAGTATTCTTTTCAGTATCAACAGTTTTCGTAATATTCAATGTTGCAAACATGCCAACCGTACCGACTTTTCTCACCTTCGCACTTTCTGCTCCCATTTGGTTAGAAATAAAATTACCAAAAGAGTAGAAGACAACCGTATCATCAATCATTTCCCATGGTTCAATACAATGGGAATGCGTTCCTAAAATAATATCAACACCATTATCGGCTAAAAACTTAGCGGTTTGCCTTTGTTCTGCTGTTGCTTCTTGATTATATTCGGTTCCCCAATGCATAGCCACAATTAAAACATCAACTTTATCTCGAACTGCCGCAATATCTTGTTTTATTTTTTCTTTATATTCATCACTCATCGTACTTTCATTAGGAACTTTATATAAATTAACAATATAAGGTTCTTTCGCAATTGATGATAATCCTAAACCATTAGTCCCATAAGTATATGATAACATCGTATAAGTAATCCCATTAGCATTCATAATTTTAAAATTATTTCTATTTTCCTCACTAGTGGCCATCCCTGTTGCTAAAATATCTTTTTTACCTTCCCACCAAAGAGCACTTCTTTTAGCTCCATTAGCTCCCATATCCATAGAGTGATTAGTAGCAAGTGAAACTAAGTTAAAACCAATATCTAACATATTTTGACCAAAAGCACTCGGAGTATTGAAAATAGGATAACTTTTTGGCGAAGAAGTATCATCAAATACTGTTTCTTGGTTATAATATTTAATATCATAATCTTTAATTTTATCTTTAGTAAATGTTAACATATCACTAAAATCATAAGTACCAGTTTTACTATCATAGGCAGCATTATAAAGAGGAGAGTGAATAAGACCATCACCAGTTGCTATTAAAGATGCTGTATAAGTTTTAATTGGATTTTCTGGTTCTTTATTATTAGGTTTTAATTGTTCTGTAATTGGATTAGCATTACTTGTTAAAAAATTAATCAAACCAACTGCACAACTCAGTACTACTACCAATACTAATATAAGAAATATGCTTTTTTTTGCTTTTTTTCTTAATTTTGCCATTATTTTAACACCTCATAAACTTCTTGGGGCGACTTAGTAGCTCTTAAACCATGATTAGGTAATAAGTGCATATGATAATGTTTAATTTTTTGACTATTACCATAATTAACACAAACACTTAATTCTTTGGCATTTAATTTTTCCATAATATGTTTAATATATTTTTTCGCAATGTTATTGATGTGTAAAACTAAATCATCAGGAAGTTCCATAAGACTATCATAATGTTCTTTAGGGATGATTAAAGTATGACCATCAACATTAGGATAAGCATCCATAATTACTATAACTTTATCATCTTCATATAATTTATAACTTGGTACTTCTCCTTTAATTATTTTACAAAATAAACATTCCATTTCAACCACCAGCCATATTATACCATACCGCGAACTATGTCCGCAACCTAACCACAAAAAAACTCCAAGAAAATCTTGGAATTTTTTGTACAAAACACATTGCTTTCAATTGGCTAAATAGTTATAATAACGTTCAAAAAAAACAAATCGGAGCCTC
>CANQTA010000020.1 GCA_947626655.1 uncultured Bacilli bacterium | reverse complement strand
ACACTGAAATAAGCATAAGTTGCACTTATTATTAACAGTAACATTATGAAGACTCCAGCTAAGCTTATTATTACTTTGTTATTATTTTTCATCTTCTACCTCTTTCTCTTTGTCAATATATCAACTTTTTAAAATTCTTCAACTAAACATCAATATTATTATAAAATTATTTATGATTATATATCGTTCTTAACGATATTATCAATATAATTATATCGTTATTATAGATATTAGTCAATATCACTATTTACGATATGATAAATTTCAAATGTGATTATTATGAATAGATTAAAAAGTTTACGAAAAGAAAAAAATATTTATCAAAAAGATATAGCCCAAATGCTAAAAATGAGTCAAAATGGCTATTCACAATACGAAAATGAAATATCTAATATTCCAACAAAAAATTTAAAAAAATTAGCTAGAATATTAGAAACCAATATAGATTATATTTTATGTTTAACTGATGACAAAACAATTTATCCATATTCTAAAATTATTTTAACCGAAAATAATATGAATCGTTTAAAAGAAGTTAGAGAAGATCGTGATCTCCTTCAAAAAGACATTGCTAAAATATTAAATATGAGTCAAAATGGTTACTCACAATACGAAATTGGCATTAGCGACATACCAATCAAAAATTTAATTAAATTAGCTATATTTTACGACATTAGTATTGACTATTTACTTTATTTAACTGATGAAAGAATTCCCCATAAAAGAAAAAAAGAAATGAACTAAGCATCTCCTATTTTAAAGTATCCAAAATAGAACTAACAATTTCAATTGTATTCATAGCGTCACTTATTTTATCACTAGTTCTTTCTTTATATTGTTCTTTCATATTACGCATAAATTCTTTATAATATTCAGGATTACGATTTAAATATTTAATAAAACTACTATTATCGTCTAAATATCTTTTAAAATTTTTATCTTCTTTATATTTTTCTTGTAAAAAATATTCCATCTTAATCCTCAAAAAATTTATTTAATGGTCGTGAAGTCAAAGGCCCTTTTACAACATTTTGCACTGTACTACTTCCTTTAGTTGTTAAATCTTCCACAATTCCTAAAGCTTTTTGAGCTGTATTAACATGTTTTTGAATTTCATCTAAATTAATATTTTTCATAATATCAGTTATTTTAGTAGGGCTAATAATATTACTTGGTCCTTCACTTCTTTCATAAGCTTTCCACGCATTTTCATCACTTCCATAAACATCATATATTTCATAAAAAGATTGCAAAGTCATTTCTTTATTTCTAATATACTCTAATAACTCAGGTTTATTACGCATAAATTCTTTAAACTCTTCTTTTTTACTCATTAAAAAATCACCTAGTAAATATTATGAATTACTAGGTAATTTTATTATATTTTAAAATCTTCAGTAAATTCTTCAAAAGTTGGTTCTTGAACTTTTTCCTCTATCTTATTTGTTTTTCCATTATTATCACCAATACTTAAAATATTATATTTAAGAGCAAATTTATCAATATGACCTTTCCCAATATTACTACCATTACTAATAGTATCCATGATTGGAATTTCACTATTTTTAATTTCTTTAATTTCACTATCCATCTTAATAATTATTAAATCTCTTGCACTTGTAACATAAGCCGCAACTATTTCATAAGCCACTGTTTTATTTCTTTTAATTATCATATTACCTTTTTTAGCTCTTGATATTTCTTTTAATTCACTAATTTTAATTCTTTTTGCAGTATTATTACTTGTAAAGATATCAATATACTCGGCATCTTCAGCAAAAGAATTACCATTTATTACTTCATCATCATCTAATTTAATTCCTTTAACACCACTAGCTTTAATCCCCACTATCGGTATTTCCGCTGTTTTATATCTTAAATAATAACCACTCTTAGTAACTAAAATTACATTTTCTTGACTATAAGCTACATTAATTAACTCATCATCTTCTTTTAATTTTATAGCAACTAAGGCTTTACTATAACGATTTACTATTAAATCAGCCATATTTATTTGTTTAACCATACCTCTTTTAGTAAATAACGTTAAAGTTTTATTACTTTCCACTATAAAAGCAGCAATAACTCTTTCATTTTCTTGTAATGGCACAATATTACTTACATGCTTACCTAATTCTTTCCATTTAACTTCAACAATTTTATAAACTGGGGTAAAAATATAATTACCTAAGTTAGTAAATAAAACTAAATTATCTAAAGTAGTTGTTTCAAATAAATTAGTTACAAAATCACCCGGTTTAAGTAAAGTTTCATCTTCACTGGCTGCAAAAGATTTAGCTGATACCCTTTTAACATAACCTTCATTAGTAACTACTACCATAGTATTTTCTTTCGGAATCATGCTCGTCATATCTAATTTAATTTCAGTTATTTCATATTTTATTTCAGTTTTTCTTGGCACAGCATATTCCTTTTTAATTAATTTTAATTCTTTTTTCATCACATATTTCAAAGTTTCTTCATCACTTAATATTGCTTTTAAAGCTTCAATTATTTTTCTTAATGATTCCATTTCTTCTTCTAAAGCTACTACATCAGTATTAGTTAAACGATATAATTGTAAATTAACTATTGCTTTAGCTTGTTCTTCGGTAAAAGCAAATTCTTTTACTAAGTTATTTTCGGCATCACTTTTATTTTTACTAGCTCTAATTACTTTAATTACTTCATCTAAAATCGAAATACATTTAATTAAACCTTCTACTATTTCTAATCTTTTCTCTTTAGTTTTTAAATCAAATTTTGTCCTTCTGGTCACAAATTCTTTTTGATGGGCAATATAAGCATCTAATATTTCTAATATTCCCAATGTCTTCGGAGCTCTATTAACAATTGCTACCATATTATAATTATAAGAAATTTGTAAATCAGTATTTTTTAATAAATAATTTAATATCAGTTCACTATTAGCCCCGTTTTTTAAATCAATAGCAATTCTTAAACCTTCACGATCCGATTCATCTCGTACTTCTAAAATACCATCGATTTTTTTATCAATTCTAATGGCATCAATTCTATTAACTAATTGGGCTTTATTAACATCATAAGGAATTTCGGTTATAACGATTTTTTCTTTACCTTTTTCTTTGACAATTGCATATTTTGATTTAACAATTATTCGGCCTTTTCCAGTTTTAAAAGCATCTCTAATTCCATTTTTTCCTTCCACTATTCCCCCCGTAGGAAAATCTGGTCCTTTAACAATTTCTAAAATTGAATCTAAATAACAATTAGGCGAATCAATTCTTTTAATCGTAGCATCAATTATTTCTCCTAAATTATGGGGCGGAATATTAGTAGCATAACCAGCACTTATCCCCATCGTTCCATTTACCAGTAAATTAGGATATTTAGCTGGTAAAACGGTAGGTTCTAATAAACGATCATCAAAGTTAGGAGCCCATTCTACAGTATCTTTTTCTAAATCACATAAAAGTTCATTACTAATTTTAGCTAAACGGGCTTCTGTATAACGATAAGCTGCTGCTGGATCCCCATCCATGGAACCAACATTACCTTTCATGTCAATTAAAACTTCACTTTGTTTCCACCATTGACTCATTCGAACCATTGCATCATAAACTGAAGAATCACCATGAGGATGGTATTTACCTAAGACATCACCAACCGTCGCAGCACTTTTTAAATATTTTTTATCATATGTGTTATTCGCATCATACATTGCATAAAGGATTCTTCTTTGCACCGGCTTAAGACCATCTCTGACATCTGGTATCGCCCGATCTTGAATTATTTCTTTAGCGTAAGAAGCAAAACTTTTTTCCATTAATTCTTCTAAGGCATAATCTTCGATTTTTTTTAATACTTCTTGCATATCATTCACCTTAGAACATTTTATCATAAAAAAAGTGTTAAACAAATAGTTTTTGACACTTTTTCACTTATTTCAAAACGAGTTTGACGGCTATTCTAAATGCTAAAATACTTAATAAAGTAATAATCAAAAGCCAAAAATTTATATATCCTTTTCTTAAATTACCTCGACTTTCAACTTCATTAATATCTAAAGAAGTCATTATTTCTGATATTCTTTCTTTAACATTTTCTCTTCCTAATTCATAAAAATACCATTTTAAATCTTCTAATTTTGCATAATAATCTTGCGAAGCTAAAATTCCTTTTTGATAGGCATCTTTTAAAGCATTCAATAAAAAATTTACCTTTTCATTTTCATCTTTATTTTGATAATTAAAAATAATATTATTTATTTTAGTTGTATCAAAAGTTTCTAAAAAATGCTTTCTTTCCTCTAAATCCAACCTTTTTTCTAACTCAATACTATTTACTTTATTGACTATAATTGGACAATGATAAAATAAAGCTGCTTTTTTTTCTTCCTCTAAATTCATTCCACCATTTTGAAACGAATGCATAATAAATTCTGGTTTTATTCTTTCATTACTACTATTCTTGCGATCAAACCATAATTCACCACTGCTATGACCATATAAAGTCCTAATTACCATTCCTTTTTCATAATTATAAGGATTATCAGGAGATAAAGCTCTTATTTGATGACTTATACTAGCATCTTGATTACACACTCCTAAAACATCCAAATTACTATTCTTCCCCCAAGCATAGCCCTCATAATCAGTACGCGTAGAAGCAATACTAGATGAAATAGTCGAAATTCCATCAACCAATAACCAACTTTCCGGATCTTGACACATTAAATCACTAATTTTTTGCGTACTTAAATTTTTATCTTTTAACTTATCTTTTAATTTTTCTCCAAAAATACGGTATTGTTCATAATCTTTAATAACATGCGAAAAAGTTGCATTATCTTTACTTTTATTATAATGAAATCTCGTTGCCAAACATTTATAATCATAGTTATTTAAATAAATATATTCAATACCATCTTCTTCTTTTATATATATAGAAGCTTCCGGATTATCATAAGATGCTTCTTTTCTAACTTCTTCTAAATCTAATAATTCAGCATTTAACTCTTCTTTTTTTTGAGCATTAATTTTACTCATAATATCTCTAGCACTAAAATGTAAATTTTGTTTTAAACACTCATCTAAAAAAGCTATTACTTCCTCCTTAGGAGAATTTTTACTAATTATTTCTTTAACTTCTTTTAAATAAGCTAATTCTTCAGAACTTAAAACATTACGATATCTATAAGCAATATATTCCCAAGGATGCTCTAAAAATCTAACATTTAAATTCCAAGGAACACCATTTTTTAAGGAACTAACATCTAAAAATAACTCTAAAACATCAGCATTTTCTAATTGATCTTTATTTAAAATACTTTTTAATTTAATATTTTGGTATTCTCTTAATTCTTTTAAACTTTTTATACCATATAAATTTTTATTTCCGATTACCAACTCTAATAATTTAAGATCTTCTCTAGTTATAATATTCTCATTAATTAAAATATCATCTGCTAACTCCATCATTGAAGGATAAGCTAAAATATAAAAATTAAGCATTCGATAATTCTCACTAATATTTTTACATAAGAAATCTAACCAAGCTCTTAACTTAGGTAATGTACCCTTATGATAAGAATCGACTACAATTTTATTAGCAATACTATCATAAGAAAGAATACCTTTTAAATAATTTAAACCTAAAGTATTTTGGAAGTCACTTTCTAAAAATTCTGGTAAAAGCGAAGTATTACCAAGTGATAATTCTGGCTGAACTGCTGCGATTTTATCAAAATTAGTCTGCGATTCTAAAACTTCTTTATTATCAATATTATATTTTTTTAATAATGGTAAAAATTCTAAAATCTTTAATTTATCTTGCATTATATAATCTAAAAATAATTTACTTTGCATAAATTCTTTTTGTAATTCTAAAAAATTATCTAAATTTCTCAAAATATCTGGGGCACTTACTTTATTTATAATGGTAAATACTTGGGGATTTTTCAAAAATTCTTTGGCTAAAGCTGGATATTCAGCTAAGATTCTGAAACCGTAATTGAAGTTTTCCTCAAAATTTAATTTCTCAATAAAATTATTTAATTCGCCATTTTTAATAATTATCTCTATTAATTCAGGATATTTTTCTAAATAAAAATCAATTTTACTCATCATATCGGGATTATTTATCAAAACATTGGCTAAATTGGTTAAATTAGCTGGAGAAAGCTGAGGATTTTTTAAAAAATAATTATCAAGAGGATAATAACCAAATAAATAACTAGCACCATATTTTGCCAATAAATTTTCATCATTTAATATATAAGCAAATATTTCATCGGCTAATTCTTTATCTTTTCTATCATTTAGTAATACTTGTGTTTTTAAGAAATCATCAATAAATAATGATTTACCTAAATTATTAAAAATAATTTCTTCCCTTTTTAAAATATCATGAAAAACTAATATCATATAACTATGATTATTATATTTATTCCGCAATTTTTGATAAATTTCATTACTATTTATTAATACTTCCCATTCTTTCGAAAAATCTAAATGTTGCATTAATATTTGTAAATAATTATCCTGTAAATTCTTACCAAAATTACCTTCTAATAATACTGTAATATCATCTTCTTGTAAAAAGCTTATCAATTCATAAAAATCTTTTTCTTTTATTTCTTTAGCAATTCTTTCATTAGTATTTAATAATGCTACAAATTGACTATGACTTAATTCTTCTTTTAGTTTTACAATTAAATTTATATTTATATCATCTGCATTATTTACAACTTCACTAATTGTCTTAATATCGTTATTAGCAAGAACTTTTTGTTTTAAATCAGTAAACAATTGACTAAAAGGAGCTAACTTAGCTTTTTGAATTAAAGCATTTAAATTAGGTATTTTTTGAAAATCTAAATCATCTCTTTGAAAAAGAGCTTGTAAAGTATTTATATCTAAATTTAATAACAAATTAGAATACTCATTAATTAAATTATTTTTAACCAAAACATCTACCAGAAAAGAACTAGGAACTTTAGATACTATTAAAGGATTATCTAACCAACTTAAATCATTACTAAGTAAGGTACTAGCATCTTTTAAAGAAAGTTGACCAATAGTATTAAATGTTAAGACTTCTAAAATGCTTATATGTAAAGTTTCGGCAATCTTTTGCACAATCGGTGCATAATTTAATTCATTTTCTTGGGGATTAAAAGTTAATGTAAATGATGCATAATTTTGATAATAATCTTTTACCTCATTTAAATTTATTTTACTTCTTCTTAAAATCTCATCTTGCAAGATGGTTTGACCATATTTAAGTTCAATTTGTTTAAGAGACATTTTATTTAATTTTTGCATCTTTAAATTGTTTATTAATCCCATAATTTAAACTCCTCCTCTTCTTAAATTAAGCTACCCGATAATCGTCTTCCATAGTAAAAACTATATTTTCTTCAATCCATTCTTTTCGTGGTTCAACTTTATCACCCATTAATACATTAACTCTTTTTTCGGCTAAAGCGGCATCATAAATATTTACTCGCATCAAAGTTCTCGTATCAGGGTTCATCGTCGTATCCCATAATTCGGAAGCATTCATTTCTCCTAAACCTTTATTACGAGAAATATCTGGTTTTCCACTATTCTCTGCTACTATTTTAAATCTTTCTTCATCTGAATAAGCATAAAAATGTTTTTTACCATAATCAATTTTATATAATGGCGGTTTAGCTACATAAACTTTACCAGCTTCAATTAAAGGTCGCATAAAACGATAGAAAAAAGTTAATAGTAAAATTTGAATATGCGAGCCATCAACATCGGCATCAGTCATAATTATTACTTTATCATAATTAGAATCTTCGACTATAAAATCACTGCCTAATCCCGCTCCAATAGTATGAATAATAGTATTTATTTCTTCATTTTTTAATATTTCTTCCACACTAGTTTTTTCGGCATTGATAACTTTACCTCTTAAAGGTAAGATAGCTTGAAATTTACGATCTCGCCCACTTTTAGCAGAACCACCAGCAGAATCTCCTTCGACTAAGAAAAGTTCATTAATTTTGGCATTTTTACTCGTGGCAGGGGCTAATTTACCTGATAAATTCTTTTCAATTTTATTCTTGCCTTTACCATTTCTAGCATCTTCTCTCGCCTTTCGAGCTGCTTCTCTAGCTAATTTACTTTTTGAGGCTTTATCAACAATATTTAAAGCAATTTCTTTATTTTCTTCTAAGAAAAATTTAATATTTTCATAAGTTATACTTTCTGTTATACTTCTAGCTTCCGGAGTCCCTAATTTTCCTTTCGTTTGACCCTCAAATTGTAATTTATTTTCCGGAATTTTTAAGTTAATGACAACACTTAGTCCTTCTCTAACATCTGAACCATCAAAAGCATTATCTTTACCTTTTATTAAATTGTTATTTTTGACATAATCATTAAAAGCTTTGGTAATTCCAGTTTTAAAACCAACTTCATGTGTCCCTCCATCACTTGTTTTAACATTATTTACAAATGATAAAATGTTTTCATTATAAGTATCAGTATATTGCATCGCAATATTTACTTCAATTCCTTCTTTTTTACCTGTAAAATTCAATACTTTATGTAATGTATTTTTATCTTCATTAATATACTCAATAAAATTAGTTAAACCTTCTTCATAATGATATTTTACTTCTTTTTTAGTATCTTCATCGATAACTTCAATAGTTAAATTAGGAATTAAAAAAGCACTTTCTTGCATTCTTTCACAAATCGTTGTATAAGAAAAATTACAATTTTTAAAAATATCATAATCTGGCCAAAAAGTTACCACTGTCCCAGTTTTATTAGATGTTCCAATAGTTTTTAAAGGGCTTTCTACTTCGCCACCATTTCTAAATCTAATGTTTGAAATTACGCCATCTCGATAAATTATTACATCCATCTTCTTTGATAACGCATTAACAACTGAACCACCAACCCCATGTAGTCCTCCTGAAACTTTATAATTACCTTCTTCAAATTTACCACCAGCATGTAAAATTGTATAAATAACTTCTGGCGTACTCTTACCACTTTCATGCATACCAATCGGTACCCCTCGACCATTATCAGCTACTGTAATTGAGCCATCTTTATGCAAAACTATCTTAATATGATTTCCATAACCATTTATTATTTCATCTATCGAATTATCAACAATTTCCCATACTAAATGATGAAGTCCTCGTTTATCAGTACTTCCTATATACATACCAGGGCGTTTTCGAACTGCCTCTAAACCTTGCAATATTTTAATTGACGATTCATCATATTTTGTCATATATTTTCACCATAATAATTGTAACATAAGCTTCCTAAAATTAGCAACCAAACTTGCAATTTTTTGACGAAAAAAAAAGAAATGATTACTCATCTCTATTTGACATTATATGATTCACCAGTTAAATTATCTAAATCATAATTATTTAAAGCTGGCATTTCCATTTCCTTTTCTGAATCCTTTTTTAAAGTTGGTAATTCGATATCTAATTCTTCTTTTGAAGGAACTTTTACTTCTTCTCTCACACTTACATGTGGTAAATCAATACTTGGTTCAACACTTACTTTTGGTTCATCTTTCGAAGGAGCATAAACTGAACTGAATACTTCTGGACCTTTATTATAAGTTTGTTCCTTCTTAACTTCATTAACACTTTCAACTATTTCATCAAAATTAAATGTTGGCACTGGCGCATCACTAACTACGGTACTTGAATTAGCTAATTCTTGAACCCACGAATCAACTCGATTAAGTGGTGTACTAAATGCTAAATTATTATCTTCAACTTTATTTTCTAAAGTTTGGAAAGCAAACGGTTTTTCTTCAACTTTATCTAAAACTGGTGATGTTAATTCATATTCTTTACTTGGATCTGGATTAACAGTTGAATCAGTAAGCGGTGGATTAACAATATTAATTGGTTCTAAATTTTCTACTTGAATATTATTATCTATATTATTGTTATTTTCTATATTAGGTTTTACTACTTCTTCTTTAAATAAATTTTCTGTAACTGGCTCTTCTAGATTAACAACATTATCTAAATTAGTATTAACATTATTTAAAAGAGGTTCATCATTAGGCACTAGTGTTTCATTATGTTCCTCTACAACCGGATTAATTAATGGAACATCATTAATATTAGAAACAACGATTGTATCATCTAATTTATTTTCTTCTTTTGCTGGGGTATTTACTTCTAACGGTACATCACCACTTGTTTCTTTAAAAGTATCTTCACTATTAATTTGTTGTAATTTTTTAGTAGCTTCTACTTCCCTTTTCTTTTGATCCTTTTTACCAAAAAATAATATAATAACAAATAACAATAATAATACTACTATTGATATCATTAAATATGTTCCAAAATATTTATAACTATATAAATTATTTAAAAATTCTTCCATGAGAAAGCACCTCTTTATTCTAATATATAGATTATCACAAATTAAATATTATTGCAAGATTTAACTACCACATTTTCTTAAAACATTTTATCAATATTACTTGGAACATTTCCATCTACTACTCGCGAAATTATCTTATCACTTTGTTCTTTACTTATTCTTTTACCTGTCATTTTACTTAAAGTATCGATAACTTCCCGCAATGTTTTTTCATCTTTCATATTGCCTTTTTGTAACTTTTCTGCCAAACCAATAATTGTATTTTTATCAACTTTAGTTTTCTTTTCTACTTTATTAAAAAAAGAATCACTTAAATTCATCTAAACACCTCTAGTAGTATTATATGCCTAGATTAATTTTCATGATACTTATTATTTTTTCTTTAATTCATTTTTTAAAATTGATAACTCTTGAATTAATGTTTTATTCATTTCTTGTAATTTAGAAATATTGGTATAAAGGCGAAAAACCATATAAAATAATAAAAATATTGCTAAAAGAAATAACATATTAGGAGCTTCTTTAAAGCCTAACCAAGTTGCTATATTTTCAATAATATTGGGAAAAATAACTAAAATTAACAATAAAATTAATACTATTGTTAAATACATACCATATTTCATAGCAAGTTTCTTACCCTTAATCATTTTAAAAATCATAATCATTCCTAAAAAGAGTAAAAAAATTAAAAATATTCTTAATTTAACATCCATTATTTTTTCCTTTCTATTACACTTCTTACAATCATCGCATAAGATACTTTAAGCATATAATAGATACTTTTTAAAGGCGTTATTGACGATTTACCATGTAATCTTTCATGCATTTTTACAGGTACTTCTAAAACTTGATAACCTCTTTTTATTACGGTGACAATCGTTTCCGGTTCTGGATAATCATTAGGATAATCATAAGCAAAAATATTAATTATATCTTTATTTACAGCTCTAAAACCAGAAGTCATATCTAATATTTTTACCCCCGTAGTTATTTTTAAAACCATTGATAATACTTTAATCCCTAATTGTCTTATTTTAGTTGATTTAAATGCACTAATATCTTTAATATATCTTGAACCCACTGTCATCCCAACTTCATTATTTATAATTGGTTTAACTAAATCATCTATAAAGGTAGCATCATGTTGACCATCACCATCAAACTGAATTGCAATATCATAATTATTTTTCAAAGCATATTTATAACCAGTTTGCACAGCTCCCCCAATTCCTAAATTGTGAACTAAGTTAATAACTGGTAATTTATTATCTAAACACACTTTTAAAGTATTATCTTTTGAACCGTCATTAATCACTATATAATCTAATTCATAATCCAAATTTTTTTTAATCTTATCTAAATTTAAACATGTTGTTAATATATTCTCTTCTTCATTGTAAGCTGGTATTATTACTAAAACTTTCATGTTACTCACTTTCTTTAATTAAATCAATAATTTCTAAGGTTTTCTTACTCCAATCATTAGCCTTAGCTTCTTTATCTAAAAGTTCTAAATAATCTTTATTTTGTCGCTTTGCATAAGCTTCTTTTAACTTTTTTAAAAAATCTTCATGATTATCACCAATTAAAACTGATTCGTATTTACGACATTCTGGCATATTAGTAGTTACAATTGGTTTATGCAACGCCATATATTCAAAAATCTTCACTGGACTTGTCGAATTAGTTATTTCATTAATTAAAAAAGGAATCATTAAAATATCACATTTATTCGCATAATTTTTCAAAACTTGATAATTTCTTGAACCCATAAAATAAATGTTATTTTCGTTATTAATATGGCTATCATATGCTTCATCATACTTAATGCCAAATAAAATTATATTATATTTATTAGTTTTAGCAATTTTCTTAATTAAATCATAATCAAACCATTTAGCTAAAGCTCCATAATAACATAAATTAATCTTTCCATTATTAATTATATCTAAAAAATCAGCTTCAAAATGATAATTTTCATCTAATTTTTGAAAAAAAGCATAATCAACCCCATTAGAAGAACAAACTAAATTTTTATCTCCTCTTCTTTTAATAACATCTTCTTTTAAAAGATCAGCCGTTACTACAATAAAAACATCTTTATTAGTCATTGCATATTCATATTTATCAATAATATTTTGTGGTAAATCTTTAGTTCCTGCTAAATCAGGACTTAAATGATCAATATATTCATATATAAATTTAAAACCCTTATTTAGATAATCTTCAATATTTTGCACACTTAATTTCCAATCTGTTGAATAAAGTTCAATATATTTAGGTTTAGCTATTAATTCTAATTCCTTCATCAATATCTTATTTAAAAAAACATTATTAAAATTAAATAAATATAAATTATCACTATGTTTTTTTAAAGTTTTAATTTTATCAGTCATCGTCGTTACTTCATAAAAAACTAAACAATTATTACTAGCTAAATTGTTAGCAATATGTTGAGGTCTTTGAAAAAGGGGAACATTATACCCAAAAGAACTACGCCATAAAATAACACGTTCATAAGAAGAATTTAAAATATTTCTAATTTCTTCATGATATTTTTTTTGTTGAAAAAAAACTTTAAAACTAATTTTATCCATATAGTTAGCTTTAATATAAGCATATAATTTCTTTAGAAAACCAAAAAAACCATATTTCTTATATACATTTATTAATTTTGACATTTTTTCTTTCATAGAATCACCAAAACATTATACTAAAAGTATAACTTAATATTCTTAAAAAATCTACTTCTTTTTATTAAAATTAAAACAAATAAACATCATTGAACGATTAAACTATCTTTATTAATTTTTTTAAATAACTATTTAATATAGTTATGATTTTCATAATTAAATTTATTATTAATGAACCTAATAATGCTAAAACAAATATTAATAGTACTATTAATATTAAATGCACTGGTGCATTTAATATTAATAGTACTATTAATATTAAATGCACTGGTGCATTTAATATACTGCCATATTTCAACATAAGTTTAGGATAAATTAAATTATCTGGAATATAAGAAATTAAATACATTGCTAATGATAAATTAGATATCTTAACTATTATAAATCTTAAAAAATTATTTAAATTATTCAATTTTAATTTCAATATTAAGTTAAAAAATAACCCACTAATAATAACTGATATAAAACTATAATATTCAGCATAAATGCCATAATCAAAATAACTTTGATAATTCCGAAAGTAAACAATACTACCACCTATTATTATAGAAATAATCAACATAATTAAATTTTTTAAAAATGATAAGTTTAATTTATAATCTTTTAAATAACAACCAATGAAATAATAAGTAAATGGATATAATATTAACCAATAATCTGGAACGATAGGTTGATAAACATTTGATATTGTCATATTTTTAAAAAATCCAGGTGTTATCCAATCATAAATATTTAAAATAGTAGGAAGTGTTGTTAAAATTAACATAGTAATTATTAAACATTTCCTTTTATTTTGGGTTTCTAACCCTTTCCATATTAAATTCAAAAAAGGAATTAACAAAAATAGCCCAATATACATTTCAATATACCAAGCATAAGGAGCTCCCGCAAAATTAAATATACTTAAAATTGCCATTTTCCAACCTATTTCTTGGTTTAAATAAAATTTATTAAAAATAATACATGCCACACTACACAAAAAATATGTAAGTAGTACTTTAATTATCCCCTTATAATATTTTTTAGACAATTCCTTTTTATTCATCAAATAACCCGTTAGAAGTAAAAATAAAGGTACACAAATCATAAAAAAAGTTCTTAGAATCGTAAACAGATACATTTTTCTACCACTAAAAATTAATTGATAATAATTAGTATTTAAAAAAAAGTGAACTGATATAACAAAAAAAATTGCAAAACATCTAATTAAATCTAAATTAATATTTCTCTCTTCATACAATTTTTTCTTTTCAATAACTTCACTCATCAATTTCACCTATTTAAATTAAAATTATAAGCACTACGACACATATCTTCTAAGTTTTTGTGAGCTTGCCAATTAAGTTCTTTAAACGCTTTAGAAGAATCAGCATAACATGTAGCAATATCCCCCGGTCTTCTTTCAACAATTTTATAAGGTACTTTGATATTATTAACTTTTTCAAAAGTTTGAATTATTTCTAAAACACTATAGCCTCTTCCAGTACCTAAATTATAAATTAATAAACCACTATCAATTGAATTTAATTTTTCAACACCCTTAACATGCGCTTTAGCTAAATCCACAATATGAATATAATCTCTTACTCCAGTTCCATCAATAGTATCGTAATCATTGCCAAAAACATTTAAACATGGTAATTCTTTAAGAGCCACTTTACAAATAAAAGGCATTAAATTAGCAGGTATTCCATTTGGTTCTTCCCCAATTAAACCTGAGTCATGTGCTCCAACGGGATTGAAATATCTAAATATACAAATTTTAAATTCCGGATCAGCTTTAGATAAATCATTTAAAATTCCTTCAACATAAAGTTTACTAGTTCCATAAGGATTAGTAGTTCCGCCAATTTTAGCTTCTTCCGTAATCGGTACTACTTCCGGAGTACCATAAACAGTTGCACTACTACTAAAAATTAAAGATTTAACTTTAAATTCTTGCATAACACTTATTAAAGTAAGAACACTACTAACATTATTTATATAATATTCAATTGGTTTTTGCACACTATCCCCAACTGCTTTATAAGCTGCAAAATCAATAACTAGTGAAATATCATTTTCTTTAAATATTTTTTGCAATAATTTTTTATCCAACATATTTCCTTCGTAAAATTTAATTTCTTTACCAGTTATTTCTTTTATTTTATCTAAAACAATTGGTTTACTATTACTAAAATTATCTAATCCAACAATTTCATAACCTTTTTCTAATAATTCAACACAAGTATGACTACCAATATAACCCGTACAACCTGTAATAAATATTTTTTGCATTTAATTCACCCTAAATCTTTCTATAATTGCATCAACTATATATTTACTTGCATGTCCATCTCCATAAGGATTTGATGCTCTACTCATTTTCTCATATTCATTTTTATCCGTAAGTAATTTTTTAGTTTCTTCATAAATAACTTCTTCCTTAGTACCTACTAATTTTAAAGTACCGGCTTTAATTCCCTCTGGTCTTTCAGTAGTATCTCTTAAAACTAAAACTGGTTTCCCTAAAGATGGCGCTTCTTCTTGAATACCCCCTGAATCACTTAAAATTAAATAACTCTTATTTTGAAAATTATGAAAGTCAAAAACTTCTAAAGGTTCAATTAATTTAACCCGATCACAGCCCTCGAAAACCTCTTTTGCTACTTCTCTAACTTTTGGATTTAAATGAATTGGATAAATAACTTTAACATCACTAAATTCATCAACAATTCTTTTAATTCCTTTAAAAATATGTCGCATTGGCTCACCTAAATTTTCCCGTCTATGCGCAGTTAATAAAATCATCCTTTCATTATCTTTAATCCAAGCTAACTCTGGATGTTGATAATCATTTTTAACTGTTGTACTCATAGCATCTATAGCCGTATTTCCTGTCACATAAATTTTATCTTCGCTAATATTTTCTTTTAATAAATTTTCTTTACTAACTTCCGTTGGAGCAAAATACATATCAGTCATCCGATCTACCATTTGGCGGTTCATTTCTTCGGGATAAGGACTATATTTATCATTGGTTCTAAGACCTGCTTCAACATGACCAATTGCTACTTGATTATAAAAAGCCGCTAAAGCCCCAGCAAATGTAGTCGTAGTATCACCATGCACTAAAACAAGATCAGGTTGACACTCTTTTATTACTTCTTCTAATCCTTTTAAAGACCGCGTTGTAATATCTCCTAAAGTTTGTCCACTTTGCATTATGTTTAAATCATAATCGGGCTTAATTTTAAAAGTCTCTAATACTTGATCAAGCATTTCTCTATGTTGAGCTGTGACACAAACAATACTTTCAATTTCTTGTCTACTTTCTAATTCTTTTACTAGTGGTGCCATTTTTATTGCTTCCGGTCTTGTTCCAAAAACACTCATTACTTTAATCTTTGCCATATAACCTCCTAAAAAATAAAATTAAAACAAATTTATTATTTTTGTATATTTTGTTTAATCTCATTTTATCAAAATATAAATCTTATGTCTAGTAATCTATTCTAGATTTTAAATCTACTTTATTAATATTTCTATAAATTTTTCTAAACATTTTATAATTTCTTCAAAATTTAAATTGTTAGCATAATTATATTTTTTAGAATAACTTTGCCACTTATCTTCAAGTATAGAACTCGTTTTTATAATATTTAAATTATTAATTAAATTATCATTAAATTTTCTCATTCGAAAGGTTTGTTCAACACATTTTATAAACTTATTTTTATCAATTTTTTCAAATTTAAATTTATATATTAAATAAATATCATAATAATCTTTCATTCTACTACTTGCTTCTAATCTACTAAGGATTGTTTCGATTTTTTCTGCTAATAATGTTTCCAAATTATATGTCCATACATTATAGATATCTTCAGATATCAATGATTCATATTTGTAATTTTCTGGACTTGGATATATAGAATCACCAGTAACAATATCAATATGAAATCTATCACTTATATTTTCTAATCTAAAGTTAATTGTAACTCTTAATCCACCATATTCATCGTCTTCACGAATCGAGGTAATTTTTTCAATTTTAAACTTTACATTATCATCTAACTTGATATTAATTATTTCTTCCAACATTTTAACAATTATTTCTTCAGAAAATTTTACTTTTCTTATAGCCGTATCTATATCCATAGTACTTCTATTATCAATACCAAATAAAATACTTAAATAAAAACCACCCTTCAATATAAAATTATCTCTATATCGACTTTTTGATAATCGTTCAACGAATCTATCATACATAAAAAAGCGAATTACCGAATTAAATTCTAAATTTTTTTCTTTAGAAATAGTTTTTAATTTATCTTTTATCGATTGTGCACCTTTAATCATAATATTTACCTATTATTTCTATCAATTTATCATGTATTCCCATTTTTTTAGAATATTCCGACAATTTAGCTATATTCTTTTCTGAACTTTTCAGATATTGCTTAATAGATTTTTGAACTTGTTCATAATCCATTCTCCCTTTTGATCTAATAATATCACAAATACATCTTTCTTTATCATAAATTCTAATTTTATTACCATTTGGAGTTTTTATTTCTGTTAATCCTAGTTCATAAATATCATTAGAGACATAAAAAACATTGCATTTTTCATTATTAATATTAACATGATAATTTTGCGGAACTGTTACTGTGTATATATAAGGAAATTCTTCAGTCATATTATAAAAATACAAAGCATTCATATGAGAAAAAATTACTTTTTTATATTTTTGTTGAAAGAAAAAATAACTATCTTCAAAAGATTCGGTTGAAAGATAAATACCTCTTGAAACTTTTTCTATTATATTATTTTTTTCCATTAGTGAAAGATATTGTCTACTTATATTCAGTAAATATATCATTTTCGATGAAATTATACCATTATTGATTTCCATGATTTGTTTAATAATATCGTTATATATTTTACTTTTTTCATTTGGAAAATTATTCAAATAGCCTTTTATAATATTATGAATAGTATTAATTTTTTTAATTTGTTCAGATGGAACCTTAAATTCACTGATTTTTAATTTAAATTGATTTATTGGTTCTTTTATTGAATTAATCAAATCTACATAATTTTTTAAAATATTTTCATCAATCTTAAACTTTATTTTTTCTTCCATATTATCGCCACTTTCTTTGACAATCACACTGAAATTATAACATTTTTCAGTGTGATTGTCAAAGAAGATTAAAATATTTTAAATTATATAACCAACAATATTACCCCTCCAATAATTAAAAATACACCTAAAATATTTCTTTTCGAAACTTTTTCTTTTAAAAAATTATATGATATAACAAGTGTCCAAATATAAGTTATTGCTGTCATTGGTAACACTACTGAATAATCCAAATATTTTAAAATATAAATATTTAATAATGCTGATGTTAGATACAAAAAACCACCCAAATAAATATTTACATTTTGAATTAATTTCCAAATAGTTTTACTACTTGAGGCTTTTTTTAAGAAAAAAGAGGCAACTGAACCAAGCAAAGTCATAATAATTAAAATAATATAATATTTAATCATCATCGCCACCACCAATCAAAATTACTCCTAAAAAGATTACTAATATTCCTAAAAAATCTAATACTGTTATTTGTTCTTTTAAAACTGCCCAAGCCAAAATAATTGTAAATATATAATTAGCACTTAATATAGGTTGTAAAATCGATAATTTGCCAAATTTATAAGCATAAAGCATAACTAAAGCCCCAATACCATAAAGCATAAAACCAATTAATAAATAAAATAAATTATTACCCCCTGATAATTTCCAAAATAATTGACCAACACAAACAAGCATTGATGATAAGAGCATTAAACAAATACCCTTTTTATTTTTTCTTAATGAATTAAGCATTTTTTTCCTTTCTATATACACTATCTATTAATAAACATAAGGAAATATAAGCAAAAGGAACACAACATATCGCCGTACGCATGAACTCTCCACTAGTACCAATAAATGATGAAAAAACTATAGCACAAGGGAATGCAAATAATCCTAAATTAATCCACGGAATCTTTTTATTTTTAACCCATAAAAATATTGTTAATAAAAACTCTATAAAAAATAAAATATAAATATGACCAAATGTAAATAAATCAAAAGTATTAACTATTGCCATATATAACCATTCATTTAAAGGGGTATTAGGAGTTAATAAATAACTTTCCATCCGGACATTTGCCTGACTTTTTGTTAAACCAATAATATAATTTACATATTCATCTAAATTTTCAAGTCGACAATATTGATTTATCTTTTTTAATTCCGATAATTTATATTGATCTAAAATAGCACACATTGCGTTCCATAAACTATCAGGATTTTCTTGGATAGCTATTTCTACTTTTTCTATAAATTCTTGATTATCACTCGATTTATAATATCCTTCTTGCATATTTATATACAAATCTTGACGAACTAAAGCATCACTTAAAGAGTATATACCATATGTATGATGAAATATAATAGCATATCCAACAATTAAAATTATTGAAATTGTATTTCCCACAAAACATTTAAAATCATTTTTTCTTTTATCACTATCAAAAATAAATCTCAATATTAAAAATATTTCTAAAAATGCTACTAATAATAATGATGTCGGTCTATGAAAGGTTAAAATAAAACCTAATATAACTGCGATAATTGCTGATTTTAAATTATCATTTTTTAAATAATTTATTATATAATAAGTAAAAATTAAAGTTCCAGATAATGCTAAAGATTCTGTTAATATATCGTTATTCCAACCAACTATTGTTGGAGAAATAGCATAAAGTAAAGAAAATATTGTACATATTAATTCATTTTTAATAAATAAATTTAATAACTTATATAAATATAATATAGAAAAAAACCAAAAGAAATATTGAATAAAACAAACATAACTTAAAAAATGATTTAATGATATTTTTCGACAAATACGAATAATCATTGGATAAACTGGAGTTCGACCACTAAATATAAAATGACTAAATTTACTAAAATTAAAATCAATATAAGACCATGAATCACCAAACATTATATTTATTCTCGAATTTGTAAAATAACAGATACCAATTAAAAGGGTTACTATTATAGTAAAAATGAAACATTTTTTCTTTGTATTATCTAATAATATTGAAATAACACTAAATATTATAGTAAAAATTAATATATATGATAAGATACCTCTTATAATAGATATACTATCAAAAATAGCATTAGATTGGACATTATAAACTGTTGTTTTAGATAAATTAACTAAATCACTACCATCAGTTATAGATACATTATTTATTTCATTTTTAAAGACAAGTTGGATTCGTGATGCTTTTTTGAAATTTAATTTATAAACACTATTATTTAAATCATCACTTATTATATTAATTATTTGATGACCATTATAATCATTATGAAAAATTTTATCTTCTCTATTATTATAAAAAACATTATCTATTACTATTCTTTCAATAATTTGCCCATTACCATTTGAATTTATTGTCAATTCTGTATCTTTAAAAGTATAACTAAAAAATTTAATATTAAATATAAATATAATACTTGTTAATAAAATTGCTGAGATAATTATCCATATTTTTTTAAATTTAGGAAATGCCTGAAAATTAAAATTCTTCTTAATAAAAAATGTTAAAGATTCAAATAAAATAAGCAAAAATAAACAGATAATAAAAATTGATAAAAAATTATAATCACTTATTCTTATTATTAAATAGCTAGTA
This sequence comes from uncultured Bacilli bacterium, assembly GCA_947626655.1. Lineage (GTDB taxonomy): Bacteria > Bacillota_I > Bacilli_A > RF39 > UBA660 > SIG200. Next base: position 3,211 of record CANQTA010000020.1, on the reverse strand, counting down.
TATAAAGAAGCTAAAAAAGCTAAAATAATACTTATAAAATATTGCCAATTTATTTTACTAAAAAATTTATTCATCTCTTACTCCTCTAATTAATTTACTTTTTCAATAGATTCAATTAAGTAATTACTTCTTTTGAAAATCAAATTTAAAATAACTGTTAAATACTTAATAATTATTGTTAAAATAGCAAATATACCAAAAAAACCTAGAGCTAAGAATAGCATTGTAGTTGTCCAACCTTCTATAGGTTGTTTATTAATAAAGATAAATACAGTATAAATTCCTACTATCACAACTAATAAAATCATTAAAATAGATAATCCTAAAGCCATTTTATAAGCAATATCAGTAAACAATATCAATGAATCAATTGCTGTTTTCTCTCTCTCTTTATGTAAACTACTATCAATTTTACTATTACTATTATTATTAATCTTATACTTAACAGTATTCATTTTTAAACCGCAACTAGCTTCAATTGCTTTTCGGTAAGGAACAGTTTTATTTACTGCATATATTCTATTAATTGCTCTTCTTGATATAATTTTAAAAGTATAAGTATCTATATTATACATATAATTAGAATATTTATTAAATAATTTATAAAATATTGCTGATGAAGTTCTTCTTCTTTTATTTGGAGATGCATTAACTATATCATATCCTTCTAAAGATTTTTCATAAATTTTAAATATAGTTTCAATATCATAATCTATATAAACTGTATCAAACTCATAAACAAAGTCACCAATTGCTAAGTCAATCCCCGCATTCATAGCCATTTCTTTACCTTGATAAAAACTCATATTAATAATATTAACCGCTGCGTTTTTAATACTTAGAGTCCTTTTTTTAATCACTTTCACACTATCATCAATTGAACCATCATTCACAAAAATAAGCTCATACTTCAAAAAGTGTTCACTTAAAATTTTATTTAATTTGTCAATAAAATCATCTAAAATATCCGCATTGTTTCGCACATAAATAACTGCTGATATAAAATTTTTTTCTTTACTTTCTTTTTCTCTAACTTTCATACTTAATCTTCCTCACTTATATTATTGTCTAAAATCTCATCTAAATCATAAACCGTATTAATTTTTCCTGATAACACACTCACAAAAGTAGGTTTAGTTGTAAATATTTTAATAACGGTTGGTCGAGAATCATCTATTTCACTAGCCTTTAAAATAGGTTTCATAGAAAAAAGCGAACCTTCATATTTAAATCCATACTCTTCTTTTAAATATTTTTTAGCTAGACTAGACATATATACCCAAGCACTTTCTGGTTTAGCTTTACATAAATTACAATTACCTAATCGATATTTTGAACAATAACCATCACTTCTTTGTTGACATTCAAACTCTGGCAAACTTTCATAACAAGTTTTATGAGGTGTAAATGTAACAGACGTTAAGGAATGATATCCTGTTTTACCAAAAGGCATAATAGAAAAGAAAGGACCATCCATAACTGTAATACCAACATTTTTAAATTTCTCAGTAACACTACATAAAATTATTTCACATAATTCATATTTTATTTTGAATTTTTCATAACCTAACATATCTAAAATTTGATTTACGCTACCATAAGTAGCATTTAAAACAAATTCACTTTCATAAGTAGCACCATTTGCTATAGTTACTTTATATGTCTTAGTTAATCTCTCCATCTTTACTACTTCTGCATCATACATTATTTTAATATTAGAGTATTTACTTATTTCATCTAAAAAATAATCTCTTAAAATATGGGCATCATAAGTATATTCTTTTGTTAAAAAAGCCCCATCACACATACCATCTTTAAAATATTTAGATGTTGCTACTTCGTCACATTTTATATGAGCATCTTGACAAAATTTTTTAAACTGAGCAGCATTAGTCCAAGAAAAATTTTTCGATGTTGCATATATTTGCTCAAAACTACTTAAAATTGAAAAATCATAATCTTTGTTAAATCTTTCAAAATAACTGGCTGATTTAATCGCAGTTGAATAACTTCTCGGATAATGATAACCCATATGAACTCTAGCTTGATTTATATATGTTGCTCTGGCAAAAGCTTCACTATCTTTTTCTAAGACTAAAATATTTTCTTTTCTTCTTCCACAATGAAGTGCAGCATATAACCCATAAATACCTGCTCCAATTATTATCTTATCATATTTCATTTTTACCTCTATTTTTCCCGACATCATAACTATGGAATAAATTTTTAAACAATATTTTAATTAAATCAAAATTACCTTTAAAAAAACTTATTTTGGTTGGTGTCTTTCCTTTTTTAGGATATTCTCTTCTTACTGGTATCTCACAAGTCTTTAACTTTAATTGATCAGCTTTGACCGATAAATAAGCAAGTAATTCATAAGTTTCAAATATATCCCGAAATGGTTGAACTTCTTCATGTTCTAAATACTTTTTAGAATAAGCCCGATAAGCATTAGTGGTATCAGTATACCATTTGTGAGCTGTTAAAGAAATTATTGGGGCATGAATTAATCTTACAGAAATATATCTAAATAAGGGAGTATTAATTGCTTGCCCACCTTTTATAAACCTTGAACCTTGAACAAAATCATAACCTTCCTCTAATTTTTTAACAAACTTAGGAACATCTTCAATACTATCTTTATTATTACCATCAATTGTTATTATTCCTTCATAACCTCTTTGTAAAGCAAAGTAAAATCCCATCCTTAATTGAGCCGCTTGCTTACCACTACCTTTTTTTATTAATAAAGTATTAACTTCATATTTTTTTAATATATCTTCCTCGGTACTTCCATCATCAGAAGGAAAATCACAAATAATAATATCAACCCATTTTTGAATATTATATTTTAAAGCTTGAGCTAATTCTTGATGTATTCTTTCTCCTTCATTTTTTAACGGAATACACAAACAATATTTATGTTTCTTAGAAGCAAATTCTCTACTCACAAAATCAGGAACCCCCGCAATATTTTTATATTCCATTAGTTCACCTCGTTTAAAGAAGAAACATAATCTATGACTTCTTTAACATCTTCTAAAGATTGCTCTTTCATTTCAATCGAAACATAATTTTGATAATTATTTTCTTGTAATATTTTAAATAAATCTTGATGTAATTCTCTTTTTACAATTTTTACTAAGTTAGGTTCACTAATATGAATATGATGTATATACATCATATTCTCTTTTAATATATTAAAAGA
>CANQTA010000019.1 GCA_947626655.1 uncultured Bacilli bacterium | reverse complement strand
TTTCTTTGGGGTAAGGGGAAGTCTGCCCTTTTTTAACTATTTTTAAAATTAATTTTGTTTTTTTCTTTTCAGACTATTCACCATATTTTTCTATTATTTCATTCATAACTATAATCAATCCTACATAAAACAAAACTGATCTTTCCTTATTTTTTTCAATTTTATAAGGTAATAATCTTAACCAATGGATTATTTCATGAAAATAGATACTCTTAACTTTTTCTTTTGAAAATTCACTTTGTAAAAATTTATCATATTTAAGATATATTTCTTTATAATTTTGAGAAGAAGTAAATAAATAATTGATATTATTTTTATATACTTCGATATTTTTAGTATTCATTAAAAATTCATAATTACCATGTAAAGATTGTAACAATTTGGCATAATCAAGATTAGGACTTTCATGTACATTACCAGTATTAGGATCTATTAAATAATAACTATCTTTATCATTAAAACAAATAATATTTTCGACAGTTAAATCACCATGAATTATTCCACAATTATCATTTTTAAATACTTTAACTAAATATTCTTTTTTTAAATATTTTTTCAATAATGGAAAATTTTTATATTTTTTACCATTAATAATTAAGTAATCATATTTTAGAATTGGTTTAATAAATTGACCATTTTCTATCTTTTCAATATTTTTAATAACTTTTGTATCAATATATTTATTTAATAAATCTAAATCAATCTTTTTAATATTTTTAGCATAAAGATTTTTTTCTAAATTTTTTAAAACCTCTTCTAATATTTTCCAACTTTTTTCAATCGGATGGGAATGAATATAATCAAAAAAACTAATACTATTATTCACATATGGCATATCATAACTACAATAACCATCACCATGTTTAACGTTCAATACTTCCGGCAAATTTATATTTTTTTGGTATTTTTTTAACCACTCAACTTGTTCAAAAAGTTTTTCACTATCTTTGCCAAAAGAATATTTCCTGAAAAAAGTTTTTTTATTATCGGTACACAACATCGTTGTCGCATTACTACCTGCCGAATAATCTTTTAAAATACATATATCACGATTAATTTGTAAATAATTTTGAAAATAATCTCTACTTTCTGCACTAAAATAAGCTTCTAAAAATAATAATTTATCTTGAAAATTATTATGAGGAATTAATTCTAAATATTTATTATCTATATAATTATCATTACTATTTCTTAATTCAAAAGGAATTAAAGAAATTATAAACATTAAAATTAAAGGAAGGAATAGATAAATCATAAAATATATTGAATATAAATAATTATTAAAATAAACAATATTTAATGTTGGAATATTAATCGAGTTACGAGAAAAGAATCCTAATATTAAACTTAAAGCACTAACATCAAAACCAAATTTTGTCATAGCTAGAGCAAAAGTATAGTAAGAACTTAAGTAAAACAACCAAATAATTATCGTATTAATTATTAATTTTCTTTTACTAATATTAGTAATAACATCTTTTAAAGATGTTATTACACACCAAAAAGCTTTTAAAATTCCATATTCAATATACGAATTAAATATACTAGCAAATTTTTTTACAATTTTTTTTAAAAATTTATTATGTTTTAAAGAAAATAAAATAATTACAATTAACGAAAAACTTAATATTGAATAAAACCCAATACTTTGTAACATTACTTTATTTTTAAATCCTAAGATATAAAATAATATAAATAAAATTCCCACAACGATAACATCTAAAACTCGATCAATTATAACAGTTGCTAAAGAAAAGGCAACTCCATTTTTCATATGACGACCAGAATACCAAGCCCGAAATAAATCCCCAATTTTAGAAGGCAACAAAGAATTTATTACATATCCTCCTGATAAAGCTCGAAGTAAAATTCTATCATTTCCCTTTTCATATATTTCAATCAATTGTTTTTGCCGATACACTTTAAAAAAATGTCCAAATATTAAAAGTAATATTGATAACCCCAAAAATAAATAACCCATTACCTTAAATCCTCAAAATGCTTACTATTTAATGCTAAATTATACTCATCAGGAGTACCAAAAGAAACATGTACATCAGTATCAATATAACTTACTTTATAATTGTTAGCAATCATAATATTATAAACACCACTAATAAAATATTCTTGATAATTACATTTTTTTAAGTATTCTGCCACTGAGTCTTTAAAAATATCTTTATTTCTAAAGAAATAGACACCACATATCGCATGATTACTAATAACTTCTTTTTCAACAGTCCTTTTTACCAAATTATTTTCATCAATATCTAAATAACTAAATTTAGCTTCATTAGAATTAAAGGTCAATAATATACCATCTTTATCTATTTTATCATTATTTACTAAACTGTAAAAATCATTACATATAAACATATGGTCACAATCATTAAAAACAATTGGTAAATCATCATTGATATTTTTTATTCCTTCTAAACAAGTTAATACGGCTCCATTTAAAACTTCATCTATAACAACAATATTAGCTTCGGGAAAATATTTTTTTATTTCTTGATCTATATTAAAATTTACAACATGTTCTTTTAAAACTACATAAGTTAAATCAACATCTAAAAATTTTGTAATTGACCGTGTTGCCCAATAAAAGAAAGGTTTATTATTAATTTTTATTAATGGTTTCGGTTCTTTAAAACCTACTTCTGAAAATCTTGAACCCTTTCCTCCCATTGGCATTATTAAATGTAATTTCATTTTACTTCTCCATTATCTATACTTTCTAATAATTTACATTCAGCTTCAATTACTCTTTTTAAACCTTCTTCCATTGAAACCTTTGGAACCCATCCATATTTTTCTTTCGCATAAGAATTATCACATAAAGAATACTTATTAATCTCATGTTCTAAAATAGCATCTTTAATGGTAAATTTTCCTTTATATAAATCAGGATATTTTTCCCAATAATGCTTATCGCTAGCATATTCAGCTTTAATATTTTTACCCATTATTTTTTGAGCTATTTCATACATTTCGTTTACTGAATAATTAATATTAGATGATACATTTACACAATCAAATCCTTCACTATCTTGAACTTTTATAGCTAAATCAATTAAATCGTCAACGTAAATATAATCTCTTCGTTGTTCTCCATTAGAATGAAAAATAGGAACTCGATTATAATATAATTCTTTTATCATATAAGCTACAAAAGGTGGTTGTTTTCTTAAACAATCAATATGTGGACCATATACATTAGCAAATCTTAAACAAGTAATATTCATTCCATAAGTCTTTGCATATGATTCAGCAAATCTTTCAGCACAATATTTAGTATTAGGATAAATTAATGTTGGTACTTTAAAATTATTTTCTACTGTTGGAAATTCTTCCTCATTTTCATACATAGCATTAGTTGATGCTTGAATTACTTTTTTTACTCCATACAATCTCGCATTTTCTAATATATTAACAAGCCCCATAGTATTAACAGAAATAGCTTCCACGGGATCAGATTGACAATCAGGAAGAGGAGCAATACCCGCAATATTATAAATGTAATCGACATCCCCGGCTTTTAACAAAGAGGCAATTCCTTCTTTATCTCTAATGTCCATTTTGATAATTTCTTTTTTAAAACTATGATCTGGAAATTCTAAATTATCCCATTTACCATAAGAAAAGTTATCTATTAAAATTAAATCATGGTTATCCTTCCATAACCTATAAGCAAGTTGTGAACCTATAAAACCTGCAGCTCCTGTAATCATTATTTTCATATTTATTAACTCCTTTCGATTACTATAGCACTATAATCATCTATGACTTTACTTCTCATATCACTATTCAAATATTTTTTTCTCATAAACACATATTTAAACAACATTTTTAATAAACTTTTGGAAAAAGAATATAATTTGTTATTAGAAACTTGGTCTTCTTCTCGCCAACTAATTGGAAAAAACTTTATATTCATTTTCTTATATTTTAAAACTAACAACATCGCATCATTAAAATATAAAGTATCAGGTAAAGTTAAATAATATTTCGATTTTAAAGAAGAAACTTTATACATATTTAATCCTGAACCTAAATCATATATTTTTTCTCCTAAGACGATTGAAAACAAAATATTAAATATTTTATTACCAAAAATTCTTAATTTAGAATACCCTTCAATTCTTGAGCCTTTCATAAATCTAGCTCCTAATAAACAATCAGCATTTTTATAATCTTTATTTTTTATATATGGTAATATATCTTTAATACTTCCTTGATCATCACCATGTAAAACAATTACATAATCATATTTATTAGAAATGGCATAATTAAATGCTACTTTATGAGAACCACCTAAACCATAATTTTCATTATTTCTAAGCAGAGTCATTTTTATATTTTGTTTTTTATTTTTTTTAATATAATCTTGCACTACTTTTTCGCCATTATCTGTACTTCGATTATTAATTATTACAACCTCTTCAATAAACTTACATACCTCAGCATCAAATTGTTTTAAAACTCTTATTACTTGTTTTTCACAATTGTACATCGGTATAAAAACCATAATTTTTTCCATAAACACCTAGACCTTTTCTATCAAAAACTTCATAAAAATAAAGTTAATAACCATTGTAAATGGTGTTACTAATATTTTAGCACATATTTTAGCATATTTTAAGATAAATTTTATATTAATATTTTTTATTAAAAAATTAGTTAATTTACCAATTACAAAACTTGATCCTAATATCATGCCTAATTGATACAATATATAAAATACATATTTAGTTTTGATATTAATTTTACTAGTATTTTCAAAAATCTTTTTAGTAGATACAATATAAACATAAGTTACCGCTACTGAAGAACTAATTATATTAGCTACCATAACAGGTATAAAGTTAGATAATATGCTATAAATAAGCATATCCATTAACCAACCCACCCCAGAAATAAGAAAAAAATGGAGAGCTTGATTTAATAATTTAAAAAATTTATCAGCCAATTTTTATTCTCCTTTCTATTAACTTATATATTAACAAACCGATAGGAAACAAACCAATTATATAAATCGACAAATAATAAAAGAAATAATTAGCTGGTGCCGTAACAAATACTAATGGAGCTTTTATTAAACACAATAATGTTAAGCCAGCAACACCATAATTCTTTTTTAAAAAACAATAAATTAAAGAAATTACTAAGGTTAATAACATCGGTAAGAAATTCCATATTATTTGTCCATACCAAGCCATTTGGGTTGGTTCTTTTAAATTAACTCCTTTTAAAATAGCTATAGCTTTACTTCTAATTGGATAACTAAGCGATTTAGATAAAGCATCATTATTAATCATATTAATTATTTCTTCATCATTACCTTCATATATTGTATCATAAAATCCCCATGGTGAGTTATTAGGATACATTTTATCCATCCCCGTCGTAGCTAAAAATGTTTTTGAACGTGCTAACAAATAGTCAACTGGATTTTTTATAATAATTTTAGCATAAGTAAATAAAAATTCTTTCATATGTTCTTGATAATCATTTTGTACACCACCAACATGAAAAGATGGAATTTCATTATAAGCTGGATATTGCCTTACTACCTCTAAATTCAAAACTTTATTAAGTGATGCATATTCAGAAAGCGATATTCGTAAATTTTCATTTTGTAACATTAAAGATAAAGCATTAGGAAATATAGTTAAAAAATAATTATTAGGATTATCTTTTTCTAAAATTTTAATCGGACTATAAATACCAATAAATAATAATAAAGCTAAAATTAAACAAATAATTTTTTGAAAATCAAATTGTTTTCTATAAATAAACCAAATTAACAAAGGTGCTAAAATTAAATAATAAATTCCCTCTGTTCGCCAAAAAGCCAAAATTATTATCGAACCACCGAAAAACAATATATTATAAATATCTAATTTTTTATCTATTCGCCACCAATAATAAATATTAAATAGTAATAGTAATTCAATTCCCACATATAAAATAGTTCTTAATGGATACAAGATATTTAAAATAACTGGTGGCAACGCTAGTAAAATAAATAAAATAATTATTTCTAATTTACTATTATTAAAAAGATAAATTTTACTTAAAATATGACCAATAATCAATGAAAAGATTAAAGCTTGAAAAATTGGAATTCCAACTATAAAAGGAAATATCATTAATGACCAACTATAAAATAAAACAGTTAAATATGATTGCCAACTATTGAATAAATATCCTTGAGCAACCATTAACACACCCTTTTCATCCCAAACCCAATTACCTGGCCAAATTAATAACAAATATATAAAACAAATAGCCAAAAATATTAATGAATATTTTAACCATAAATTATATTCCTTATTACCTTCTTTAATTTTAATTATAAAATTAATAATAAAGTTAAATAAATAAAATAGAACAACAATAAAAGATAGGTGAACTACAAAATATATTGAATTTGTCGAATTAACAGTCATCGCAAAATTTAGAGGAATAACCAATATATTTAAAAGAAAATATATTAATAAAGGAATTAAAATAAATAAAATATTATTCCGATAATTTTTATAAATGAGAAAAACAGAAATATAAAAACAAAAACACGATATAATAAGTTTTAAATCAGTTATTTTAAACATAAAACACAAAAATAAATATAAACATAATATTAACAAAGGCTTCAAAATTACAAATTTATTTACTATAAATAGAATTATTAAAGTAATTACTAAATAAATTATACTATTTAATAAAATACTAAATAGAGGTATATTTTTGTTAACACTATTATACATTATATTATTAGAATTTTCCGAATATAAATCATATTCTTTTTCAACATCAGAATTTTTAACTAAAACTTTACCACTGTAAGGATGCTTCATAAAGCTTATTTTTACCTCCGAATATAGAGGAACTTTAAGATTAACTTCACTAGCCTCGTTACCAACAAAAACAAGACAATTAGAAGTATAAATCCAATTGTCATCATGTTTAATATTTTCTAAATCAATGTTATTATTATCAACTATTACTGATGTTATCCAAACTTCAGTGCCTTGTGATAGTTCATTTTTATCTTTTAAACTAGTAATGCTTATATTTTTATAATCTTTAAAAATTATAAGATTGGGGTAAGAATATAATGCTAAGCAAAATATTATTTCTAATAATACTATCCTAAAAATTTTTAAACATATTTTTTTGTCCATCACTACTTTTTCTCCTCTTTTAAATTGCTTAGAAAAAATTTATGAAATTTTTTCATAATTATTGGCCAATCCCAATTTTGAATTTGAATTAAATTTTCTTCACTTAATTCTTTCATTAAATCACGATTATTTATTAATTTTATTACTTGTTCTTTAAATGCTTCTTTAGTTCTTTCTTTAACTATAAATTGCCTTTGCTTTTTACCAAAAGCTTCTTTAACAATACCAACATCAGTTGTTATTATTGGTACCCCGCATGCCATTGATTCTAAGATTGGATTAGGAGTTCCTTCGATTTTAGATGCACATAAATATAAATCAATTTTAGAATAGTAAAGAGGCATTTCTTCATAAGGGGTCATTTTTACTTGACGATCTGCAAATTTAAAATCAATCGGATATCCTTCCTTAATTAATTCATCTACTAAAGGTTTTATAATAGTATTAAAGCCTTTAAAATCTTCTTGATCACTTGCCCAAGCACTATTTCCTACCCAACCAATTACAATTTTTTTATCGGTTGTTAATCTTTCTAAATTTTGAGGCTTAAATAATTTTAAATCTACCCCATCAGTAACTATCATTTGTGGTTTTTTTATAATTTTATCTTCTTTATTATAAATATCATATAACTTTTTTGAAGATACTGTATAGTTTTGACAATATTTTAAAATTTTATTAGTAAATTTAATATCATCTAAATACAAATGATCATAAACAGATGTAGTTATCTTTTGCGGTTTTATATATAATTCAACGAATCCTTCATAACTTAAACCACACTCTCGGCAATAATCTTTATAATCTTCTAAAAATGATAAATGACCGCGCCAAAAAAAGTGAACTAAATCATATTTACGAGCTAAAAATAACAATCTAATTAGATTGTTATCAATTATATCTAGTGATATAATTGATATTTCAAAATAATTACTTAAATTTTCTTTAATTCTTTTGGAAATATTCCAAAAACACCAATTTTCAACATCAACTACTAATAAGATTTTTTTCTTTTTATTTTTCATCTTATTATTTTTTAAAGTTTTTGGTAAATTACTTTTTTCAAAAATTCCCAAATCTTTTTGACGTTGTTTTATCCACATTTCTAAATTTACATTCCAAATTTTAAAACCATGTTTATTTTCAAAATATTGAGCTGAATCTTTTAAAATACCGTGATTAAAACGCATTTTTTCATATTCAATTGAATTTTCATCAGTTTTTATAGTATGATTATGAACTAAACTTAAAGTAGGACAATTGCCAATTTTCAAACCTTTATTAAAAATAGCAATAGAAAAATCTAAATCTTCAAAACCAATAAACATATTATCATCGAACATACCGCATTCGATAAAAGCTTGTTTATTTATTACTGATGCCCCACCTAATAAAAAAGTTGATAAACTCGGTTCTAATTGATTCAAATTATCTACTTTTTCCTGCTCATACATCGAGCCGCCACCTAAAATAACATTTTCATCATCTATGTCAACAAATAACGATCCACCATTTGAAAAGATTGTTTTTTTATTTTCAGATAATAAAGGTAAATTTAAAAATTTAACTCCTAAAAGTGCTATCGTTTTATTAATAATTTTTAGAGGATTATTAATAAAATAGATATCATTATCCAAATTCATAATCCAATCTGTTTCAATATATTTAATTATTCGATTTCTACCCCCAGCTACCCCATAATTCTTATCAAACTTTACTAAATTTATCGTAAGGGGCGATTTTTTAATGTATTCTTCGATATTTTTTAATTCACTAATTGAAGAACCATTATCGGCTAAAACTATTTTTCCAGCAAAATTAGGCAAACAATTTTTTATGGAATCAAGTAATTTTATAGTGGCATCACTCCGATTAAAAGTAAGTGCTACGATACTTAAATTTTCCCCATTTACTCCAATATTATCATCTTTTGCTAATAAAAAATCATATTTTGTATATCCATATTGAAAAGTATGTATTAAATTTGATAGTTTATTTTCATTTTTCATTTTCTTCCTCGAAATAAATTTTTTATCTTTTTATATATTTTAAATATAAAAGATTTTCTAAATTTATCAATAATTGGATAATATGCCGAATACTTGGTAGCTATTTGATAATATTGTTGTAATGCTATATTATCATTATTTACTCTCTCATAAGCTTCTAATAAACCTTTATTAATTTTTTTTAATTCTTCAATTTCACTTTTCAATACTTCATTTATTAATTGACTATGACGAAAATTCATATTTAATTTTTCTATATTCTTTTCCATTTTGCCACCAATTTCTATAATTTTAAGAATTTTTCAACCGTCTTCTTAGATTCTTTATCAAATTTCTTTTTCCACTCTTTATATAATTCTAAAATTTTTTCTTTATTTTCTAAACAATATTTAGCCTTTTCATATATTTTTAACATATTATCATTTTCTTCAACTATTAAATATTTTTCAAGTTCTGTTCCATCCCAATAATGATGATTATGCGCTGTTATGCAAGGCACTCCTAATTCTAAACTTTCAAGTGGTATCAAAGGTGCACATTCTGAAAAGGTAACATAAAAATTAATATCATTACGACTTAATCTTTCTAACATTTTTTCTCTTGATAATGATCCAAATAATCCAGATACACTAACTTTAAAAATTTTAGCCATTTTCAAAATCTTTTCATTTATAGGAATACAATCTATTTTAGCATTTTTAAATAAACTAGCTGCTCCTAATTGATTATAAAAATTTTTAACCCATCTATCACCTGAGGCATATAAACCAATTCTGACAAATTCATCATTTACTGGAATCGCTTTATTAATTTTTAAATTTTCTAATTTAACACTATTTTGAAGAAATTCCACATTATAACCTTTTTGTTTAAAAAATTCATACATACTCTTTTTAACAAAAGCTATACTACTAATTGTTTTTTGATTTAATAATTTAAAGATTACTTCAAACATACTCCAATCATAAAATTCAACATTCATCGCCGGACTACCATGCCAAATAATTTTTATAACAATATCTTTATTTAATTCTTTTATTTTTTCAACTAATTGATCCCATCCACAAGAAAATGCACTAAACGCAACCAATTTAAATTTCTTTTTAACAATATATTCCGCCATATCATTAACTAATCTTTTATCCCATACTTCATCAATTGGCACTACATTTTCAAATAATTCCATCGTCGCATTTCTAGTTCCTAACCAATTTTTATTACAAAACACAACATAGTTATTATTAGGTAATTTATTAATTTGTTGTTTAAAAGTTTTTAAATTATCTGCATAAAGCATATCATTTAGTTTTTTATAACGATATTTTAAATAAGGTTTTAATATAAATTTAACAACTCTTTTTATAAAATGTTTTATTTTTACTAAAATATTTAAAATAAAATTCCCCAATTTTTTGCCAAAAATCATTTGAAACTTTATTCTTTTCTTCTCACTTTCAGAAAGCCAACTTCCCATATAATAATGAACCATACAAGTTCTTTCCGTAAACATACTTGGTGAATTATCACAACTAATCGGATAAAAATAATCTCGAGCATAAATTTTAATTCCATTTTTTAGTTTTTGATTTTCTAAATATTCTGATTCAAGACCATATTCTGTTTTCAATATATTTGTTAAAATAGTAGGAATAGATAAAGAATAAACATTTTCTACTGTAAATTCATTGATACAATAAAAATTCCATAATTTATTAATTAATTCATTATTTTTATTTTTAGCCCACAAAACCCCAACAGCTACATTAAATTCTGATTCCCAGCCAGCAAAAACTTCATCCTCTAATAAAAAATCACAGTTCTTTTTTACTATCATATCTGTATCAAAATATAATCCACCATAATTTTTTAATGCATAAATTCTGGCCACATCACTAACAAAAGCCCATTTTTTAGCTTTATAAGCTTCTTTCGAAAACTTGGTCATGTTAACATCAAAATTTTTTTCATTCCACTCCATTATTTTAAAATCCGGAAAATATTTTTGCCAACTCTTAATACACTTTTTAGCAAGTTTAGGTAAAGGTTTACCCCCAAACCAACAATAATGAATAATCTTTTCCATTTATTCCACCTCTATCAATTCCTTAATCATACTTAATCTCATACTATTTATTTTTTGAAAATCAAAATTGTATTTTTTCGTATTTTTCTTAAAATTCACAATTTTTTCTACAATATCTTGTTTGTTTTTCTCTATTTTAACACAAAAATCATTAATGTCAATTACTTCGTCACTGGTTGGTATTGTTGTCATAATTTCTTTATGCAAAATAAGTGCTTCTGAATATACAACCGGATATCCTTCATAATTAGAAGTCAAAATTAATACATCACCTTTTTTTAAAATATTATAGGGATTCTTTCGCTCTCCTACTAAAAAAATGGTCTTATTTAATTTATTCTTTTTTATAAAATCTTCTATATTATTTTTAAAAGGACCATTTCCCACCAAATATAATTTTTTAGAATTATCTATTTTACTAACCTCTAAAAAAGCCTTCAACATTAATTCTAAATTTTTCGCTTCATTATCTAAACGACCGATATATACAAAATTAACATCTTCTTTTTTTATATTTATATCGCATTTTTCTTCAGCTAAAGTTAATACTTGCTCATAATCTATTAAATTATTAATTACTCTCATTTTAGATTCTAAATTACCATAAATTTTTAACAAATCATTTTTGCTTTCATTAGATACCAAAATAATATTTTTAAACTTATTTAATCGATGATTAGCAAAAAAATCTTTAACTAATTCAACATCTTGATTATAAACATCATAATAATTATTATGAACATATAATGAACTATTTGATGATGCAATTTGGACAAGACGTGACCCTAAATAAGAATAAGTAGCATAATTACAAGAAAAATCATATTTATTTTTATTTGCTATTCCCCAAAAAAATCTTTTCATAAAGTTTATAAATTTACGTACTACTTTAATCTTATTTTGCGATAATTTATATTCTTTAATATTAATACTGCTATCTAAATCTTTTAATAAAAGACCTTTCTTCTCTTCTAAAATCAAATCTATTTTATAATCTTTGCAAAGATGATTTAATAAAATGATTAATGATTTTTCCATCCCCCCAATCTCTAAATTCTTACTAAAAAATAACAATTTCTTCATAAAAATCTAGCCCTTCATAAATTCTAAATACTCATCACACACTTCTTTACCACCAATTTTTTTAATATGGCCATGATCAATCCAAATCACTTTATCACATAATTTTTTTATTGATGCTAAGGAGTGGGATACATATAATACTGTCGTTCCTTTATCATTTATCATACTAAGCATTTTAGCTTCACTTTTAGCTTGAAAGGCAATATCACCAACGGATAAAATTTCATCAACAATTAATATTTCAGGATCAACTATCGTAGCAATACTAAAGGCTAGTCTGGCTACCATACCTGATGAAAAGTTTTGCACCGGAACATCTAAAAATTCTCGCAATTCTGAAAATTCAACTATTTCTTCAAATTTAGCATCAATTAATTCTTTGGAATATCCCATTACTGCTCCATTTAAATAAATATTTTCCCGCGCTGTAAGTTGAGCATCAAACCCTGCTCCTAATTCAATCATTGGACAAATATTTCCATAGCAATCAACATGGCCTTTGGATGGTTTCATTACCCCCGCTACTACTTTTAGAAGAGTACTTTTACCAGCTCCATTACTACCAATAAAACCAACTACTTCTCCTTTTTTTATCGTAAAATTGACATCTTTTAAAGCCCAAAACTCGCTTTTCTTTTTTCTTTCTTTTTTTTCTTTTCTCTTTTTTATCGAGAAAAAATCAACAAAACCTTGTTTTAAAGAAAAGCCTTTTTCAATTCCTAAATTAAAACGCATTGAAACATTATCAACATTTATCATTATCTCTTTACTCATAATATCCCTCACACATAATAAATAAATTTATCTTGTGTCTTTTTAAACACAAACATTCCTATTATTAAAGGTATTAAAGCACAAATTAAACAATAAAACCATACATTAATCCCCGGTATTTGATTATGTAAAATAATATCACGGGTAAAATAAATAAACCAATAAAGTGGATTACATTTAAACAAAAATTGTAATTTCTCAGGAATAATTGAAAAATCATACATAATCGGTGTCATATACATCCATAAAGTAATTAAAACTCCATATATGTAAAACATATCTCTTAAAAAAACTGATATAGCTGATAACAAAAAACCCATTCCTAAAGTAAATAAAAATAAACAAATAAATGGAAAAGGCAATAATAAATGATTTATATTAACACCAGTACCAGTTAAAAAGATAATTGCATACAAAGGAATTAAAGTTAATAAAAAATTAATTCCTACAAATAAACATTTCGAAATAGGAAAAATATATTTAGGTATATAGACTTTATTAATTAGTGAAAAATTACCAACTACACTACTCATTGATAAATTAGATGCTTCACTAAAATAATTAAATATTACTAAACCAGTCATTAAATAAACTAAATAATTGACACCTGGCATACTCATTTTAAACATATTAGAAAATACTAAAGCCATAACAGTCATAGTTAAAACCGGATATAACAAACTCCAAACTATTCCTAAAACACTTCTTTTATACTTAACTTTAAAATCTCTGCTTACTAACTGAAACAATAAAAATTTATATTTTTTTATACTATACATTATATTTTTTAACATAAGACACCTCTTACCTTAATCATTATATCAAAGATTTTTCGATAATACTAGCAATTAAACATTTTTCATTTTTTCTATAATTTAATTTTTACAATTTTATTCGATTCATTTTCGTTTACTACCAAATTCAATATCGCTTTCAAATTAATAATTAGTTACAATAAAATTGTGAAATATTCACTAAAAAATGTTAACACTTCATTAAACAATAACTAATTCTTTTTGTAATAATTCTATAATTAAATTAACCGCATTCATTATTTCATCATAATCAATATTAGCAACATAAGATTTTTTATTTTTATAATTTTTAAAATTTAATCTTAACTTATCACTTTCTTTTATTTTATTAAAATTATATCTGATTTTATCTATATCAAAATCTGTTTCTCTTCTTTTAAAAGTGTTTCTAATTGCTTTTACTAAAACATTTTTATCAATTTTATCATAGTATCTAGTTAATAAAATATACAAATCATAAAAATCTTTTGTTCTTGTATTCATAATATTATCAGAAATAAATGTTTCAAATTTTTCAGCGATAATTGTTTCAATGTTAAAAGCCATAATGCTAATATAAGAATCATCAAACATACATTTATATCTGTATTCTAACTCTCTTGGTGTAATTGGATCACCTACTGTTATATCAATAGATAGTTGTACTTGTAAATGTTCTTTGTATCCTGTCAAACCTACTCTAATTCCGCCATATTTATCATTTAATCTTATTTCGTCTAATTTCTTTAAACTATAACTTATTCCATCATCACAATCTATATTAATTATTTCATTTATAACTTTCTTTATTTTCTTTGCATCAAGCGGAATTCCTTTTATCATTGTATCCATATCTTGTGTAGTTCTACGATCATCGCCAAATATTGCAGACAACAATAATCCACCCTTTAATATAAAATTGTATTTGTATACACTTATTGATATTCTATATAAAAGTCTTTCAAAAAAATACATTTGCATAATATCTTGAGGCTCTAAATTATTTTCATGAGCTTTGGTCTTTAATTTAATTTTTAAATTTTCAGCATCAATCATTATATTAGCACCTCTAGATATTTATTGATATCATCTAAAACATTAAATTTTTTGGCATAGTCAACAAGTAAGGGGAGATTTCTCTTATTTTTATTATTCAAATATTCCGTTATAGCATATTTGATTATTTCTATATCTTGATTATCTCTATTCCTAAGTAAATCGCATATACATCTTTCAGCATTATAACATTTTATAAGTTGTCCTTGTGGGCTTTTAACCTCAATTATACCTAAATCAAATAATTCCTTTTTTACAAAATGTAGTTTCACCTTTTTGATTTTTCTTAAACTTCCATTATATCCTCTATTTACTGTAATATGATATTCACTTGGAACCGATTCACAAAGGTTTAAAAAATATAAAGCTGTTTCATAAGAAAAAACTGCATTATTTCCATAAATTAAATTGAAATATTCATCACCCCAAGTAGAAGGTAAAACATATAAACCTTTTTTTATTCTTTCTATCTTTTTACTATTAACCAATCTTGTCAAAAAAACTTTATTTATGTTTTTATTTACGACTTCTTTTGTAGTGATAATTCCATTATTTTTTTTAGCCATATTTAATATAATATCTTCTTTATTCATTATCTTTTGTTCCTTTCTACATACAATTATATCACATATGTATGTTAAAAGGAACTTTTTTATTATTTTTTTATAAAAATTGCTTGCACTCCTTTATTTATAATCTTTTTTCACAACATTCTCATACTTACGACCAAAACAATCTACTTCAATGCCTAAAAGAATTATATAAAAAGCAAATATTATACTTACTGATGGTGCTGATAACATATGGCCAGCTGTTAAAGAAATACCTAAGGCAACTAAAATTATATAAAGAAAACTTAAAATATTAAAATTAAATAATTTGTTTTTTATAATCTCTTTTAAAATATTAAAAGCCATCACTAAAAGAGGAACTAAAAATAAAATAAAACCAATTAACCCGATATGAAAATAAATATCTAAAAGATCTATTTCAATTAATTTCTCTATTTTAACATTATCTATTATTTCATTATTGGTATAACCAATACCTATAATTTTATCTTTTAAATTAGCTTTATTATAAATATCTAAAGTATCTTTAAAATAAGTATATCGACTACTTAAAACTAAATTTAATAGCATTTCAATTCGATTATTAACAGGAGCTTCCTCATATTCTTCATTTTCCACTATTTCTTCCCCATTTGATACTAAAACCTCCATGTTATTACCCATAAAACCATTGCAAGTTATCAAAATTGCTCCTAAAATTAATATTAAAGTATATAAAGCGTTTTTCCACTCCAATTTAAAAAGAGATTTACCTAAAAAAAATAAAAATGTTAAAGATAATCCTAAAAGAGTTACTTTAGTACCAATTTGCAAAATCATGAATATCCCTAAAAGTAATGGAATAAAAAATATTTTTTTATAATTATAAGCTTCTTTTAAGGTTACATAGAAAAGTAAAATCATCATAATACTAACTTCATTAGCGGCATAAAACCAGCCCACAAAACCACCTAAACTTTTATCACCATAAGAATAAAAAGCAGTATCAGTTATATAAGGGACAAATAAGAGCAAAACATAAACCAAAAAACTTATAATTAATATTTTTTCAATATCTTTAACTGACATATTATTATCTTTAATAAAATAATAAAGTAAATATAACATAACTGGTAAATAAAATATTTTAAAAACATATATTAATTCTTTATAAATGTTTATAAATGATAACATTGAAAAACGATTACCCAAAAATAATAATAACCAAATTAATACCATAATACCATAAATTATTAAATATTTTTTATTTTTTAAATCTTTAATTTTAAACAAAAAATAGTAAAGTAAATAAAATAATAATAAGCCTTTATATAACATTCCAAGTGATATAGAAGTATTAAAAAAATGTTGAATAAATGAATTTAAAATATCAACAATCGGACTTAATAACATAAAAATAAATAATATATAATAATTAATTTTTTCTTTAGCCATTTTTCACCACTTGTTAAATTATAGCATGTTTCCTAAAAAGAAAAAAGCACTAATTAAAGAGCTTTTTAATCAAAACATTTTAATAATTCTTCTTACCAATTAATTTATGATATAAATTAGCTTTACCAACTGTATTAATACGAATTTTTAAAAAAGTAATAATTTTTCTTTTTAAAGGCTTTGTTTCTTCCATCCATGTCCCTGTAAATACATGAATTACATAACTATTTTTAGAAGGATTACATAAAACATCATCTTTATATACTTTTATATCTTCTTTTAAAACTTGCGGAATATTCCCAATTTGACAATGATATTTTTTTATTAAAATATCTGAAACACTTTTAGTATTGACATTTGCTAATTCATTATTTTTATCATAACTAAAATTGATTGTATCATAATAATCTAACATATCTTTTACTAAAGGATGTTTGGCTTCCGCTCCAAAACAAGCTGTAAAAGGATAAGAATTATTTTCAAATCCCACAAAGGCTCTATTTTTTCTTAAATCATCTAAATTTCTTAACACACAATTATCTGTATCTAAGTAAATACCACCCTCATGATAAATAACATAAGCTCTAATATAATCACTGACAAAAGCCCATTTTTTAGCTTCATATGCTTTTTTCACAAAAGGATGACTATTAATATCAAAATTATTTTCATTCCATTCGATAATTTCATAATCTTTTAAATATTTCTGCCAAGTTTTCATACACCTTTTTATATATTTAGGTTTACTACCTCCCCCAACCCAAACATAATGAATTTTTTTAGGAATCATTTTATTACCTCTTTCTTAAGAATATTTTTTAATAGAAAACCACTCATAATACTTAAAGGAATTGTCAAACAGAGATAATCTATGGTATTACCAGAATAATAAGCTAAACATAATATTAGACCTATTCCTAGTAATAAAGCACAATTTTGATAAGTCAATTTAGTTTTAAATTTTATTAATAAAACTAAACCTCCAAATAATACTATTAAGATATAAGGACTTAAAAATAATAAAACTCCTAATATTCCTAAAGAATAATATTGATATAAAAAGTCTCTTTCTAAGTTAAATACTTTACTAGTCCTTTCATAAGTTATTCCCATTAATTTATCATATTTATTGTTATTTACTTCCATTAATCTATCTAATATTTTTTGCTCTAATAAACGATTGTCATTTCTTAGTTCATAAGGTGTATTTTTAATAAAATCTTGCCAAAACAGCGAATCATATTGATATGGATAAGAATTAATTATCAAAAATGGTGTAATATTATATTTTTTACTTATTAATATTTCTAAATCACTTTGATTATTTACTACTTCATCTTTTAATAAATCTTCTATTATAGAATTAGCACTTGACAAATCACTTATAGCATTTTTAACTATAACTTCTTCTGGATTAATTTCTTCTGGATTAGGAATTACTTCATGTTGATTTAAATTCTCTTGTAAATTATTGAGAATAGCATTTTCATCTTCAACAATTCTTTTGTGCATTGGTGAATAAGGAATTAAACAAAATGCTATAACTAAAGTTCCTCCTAAAAATAAAGTTTTATAAATATTAAAATTTAATTCTTTTTTAATAAAAGCAAAGAAAAATAACATGATTAGACTAATAATTAAAATAATAATAACACTCCAAGTTGTGGCTTTAGTTCCAACCATAAAACCAGCTATGACACTAAGAAAAATTATTAGGCCATAAAATAAACTTACTTTTTTATTTTCTTGGAAAAATAAATAAATGATATAAGGCAAAAATAATATTACATAATAAAATACGATAACTCGGTAAAAATAACCTCGGCTAGCTAAATAAGCATAACTAAAAGTAGGATTTTGAAACCAACTAAAAATACTACCTTGGATAAGAGAGTCATTATAAGAACAAATAGATATTTTTAATAAATTAGTACCAACTATTAATAGAACAATAAAAATAACTCCAATTATAAAAGATTTTGTTATTTTTTTATAATCCATTTCTAAATTTAAAATATAATATATTAAAAATAAGGGGATTAATAATCTAATTATATAAAATAATTCTCCTAATAAACTATAATTTATTAAAGAACTTGGGATATAAGATTCAAAATTTAAAGCATGCATATGATGAAAAATACTATAAATAATTACTAATAACAGATAAATTACAAGGAATTTTTTATATTTTAATTTTTTAAAATTAAATAACATATATAATGATAACAAACCAAATATTATTAGCCTTATGATAGTATTGATTTGGAATCCCCCAATATCAAAACCTTTGTAAAAAAAATTCAGTTCTAAAAAAGGTTCAATTAGAAGCAACAAACAAAGTAAATATTCCCCTAAATTATCTTTTATTTTGGTCACTTTTACTCACCATCCCTAATTTCAATCTCAACATAATCATAAATATCTAAAAATTTTAAAATAATGACTAAATTATCATAATCTTTTTTTGTAGTTACAACATATTTAAAACCTTTGACCATTTCTTCAAAAATATTTAGATAAAATAATGATAATTTATTATCTAACATTAATTTATTAAACTGACGCATAGCAGCTCCCTCAAAAACATCACTAGCAGAAATATCTTTTATAATAATTTTTCTTTCACTTGGGTAATGATTAAAATAATTTATGATTGCTACATAATAAGGATACTTAACAATATTTTTAATTCTTTTATTGACAATAAATTCTGTTACTTTTCCTAAATGTTTTTGTTCTTTATGTTTAAAGAAAACTACATAATTAAGCTTAATTTTATTCAATAAGCGAAATAAATAATATTGTTCTTTATAAAAAGGAATATGATAATGTTTTAAAATTTTTAAAGCACATCTTAATTCACCATTTAAAACATTTAACATCCCCATTTCATTATTTATATAATTGTCTACTGTCTGACGATATTTCATGAGTGGAAAATTAACATTTTGGACATTTAACATTTTTAAATCATCTTTAGTAACCAACCAAAAAGGGGTATTCCAAGTCAAATAATTATCCAAAACAAATTCTTTTATAATTTGATATCGATAAAAAGCTACATCGACAAATAAATTACGTCCTAACCATAGCCCTTGTAAAGCAATATTATTTTCCTTCATAACATATTTCTTCACTTTTTGTTGACCTATTACTTTACTATTTTCATCAATAATTACTAAATCACTAATTATAGCATCAACCTTATTATTAGTAAAATAATCATTAACTTTTTTAAAAACTTCCC
Source organism: uncultured Bacilli bacterium (assembly GCA_947626655.1). Lineage (GTDB taxonomy): Bacteria > Bacillota_I > Bacilli_A > RF39 > UBA660 > SIG200. Next base: position 4,901 of record CANQTA010000019.1, on the reverse strand, counting down.
TATCATGTATTAAATCATCAGAATGACAAATATAAACTAAACTATTCGGATTACTTATCTCTTTAAAACCTCTTTTAATAGCCTCTAATTGATCACTATTTTCTTCTTCCAAATAAGTAATTTTTTCTATAATATTGTTTTTATTAATATATTCTTTAACAATTTCTGAAGTATTATCGGTACTTCCATCATTAACTATATATAAATGCCAATTTATATAACTTTGCTCCTTTATTGAATCTAACGTTTCTTCAATCGTCTTCGCATCATTAAAAGTTGGCATAATCACATTTATTTGCATTTCTAACACCCCTTTTTAACAATATAGCGCACTCTATTTAAAAATTTTCGAAAATCACTAAAACAAATATAAAAAATTATTAATAGAACAATAAAAACAATTATAGAATAACTAAATCCTGCTCCGACCCATTTACTAACACTTAAAATATTAGGTAAATTCAAATTAGCTAAAACCATTATTAAACTAAAAGTAATAACTAAAACACTCACGTATTTTAAAAAATATTCTAAACAATTCTTTTTAAATTTCTTTTGATAAATAAGTTTAGGAATATACCAAAAAGTTGTTAAATAAGTAGAGATTATAGTTCCTAGTAAAACCCCATTTAAACCTAGTTTAAAAACTAAACTTAATGAAATTACAATATTCAAAAAAGCCTCTAATAAAGTTATATTTCTAATTTCTTTAAATAAACCACAGCTATGAATAACAATGGTTACAATACGCATCGAAATAAATCTAAAAGTCACTAATATAAATAAAATTAAAGTTAAGTTATTAACCACATATTTACTACCAGTCCATAAGCTAATAAAAGGATTCATCAATAAGAAAAACATAATACTTAAAAAAGCACAACCAAAGTAAAATATTATATTTAATTCTTTAAATAATTCATAAGATTTAGCATTTTCATTGGTATTAATAACATTAGCAAAAGTTGGGGTAATAGCATTAGCAATAATATAAGATAAATCTTCAACAAATTTTAAAATATAATTATAAAAAGAATAGATATTAACTGTAAGTGGATTAACAAAAGTACTTAGTAACACTATATCGGTATTACTATAAAAAATGCCTGCAACTTTTTGACTAATAATATCTTTAGTCCCTTTCAAATATTGCCGATTATACTCTTTGGTATCTTCTAACCAAGGATATAATTTAAATACCTTTTTCTTAATTATAATATTTAAGAATAAACTAATAAAAATACTAGGAATTAAGACCACTAAGTAAGGAAGACCTAACATAACTAAAATAATTTCTGAAATAATTTGTAATATTCTAATCACATTTATATAATAATTAATTTTATATAATTTTTGATCAGCTTCAATTATAAATCGAGGTGCATAGAAGAAATAATCAATAATATTTCTAATTACAAAAATTAAAAAGATAATTTGCATATATAAATTATTAATATTAGCTTTGGTAAAGAAATGAATTATAAATGAAACTAGAATACCTAATCCTAAAATAATTAAAGCTACATGGCGAAAAAATATTTTCGCTGTACTGTATATTTTGTTAATTTCCTCTTTCTTATCTTCCGCAAATTTAACATAAAGTTTTTGCACTACTAATAATCCAAAACCAGCATCTACTAAAGTTAAATATCCTAAAACTTGGGAAAACAATTGATTAATCGAATATAAATCATCACTAAAAAAACTGACAAAGACTTTGACTTTGACAAAACCTAATATTCCTAAAATAATATAAGGAATAAAAGTTGAAATTACATTTTGAATTGTTCTTTTAGTTCTCATAAACACCTATTTCTTTAACTTCATTATTTTAAACATAAACTTAATATTATTTTGATAAAATCTCTTCATTCTAGAAGGCTCTTTAAAAATACGATATAGCCACTCCAAATTTAATTTTCGAAATATTTTAGGAGCTCTTTTTTTAGTTCCACTTAAAACATCAAATGTTCCCCCAACTCCTATTAAAATGCCTTTTTTAAATTCTTGTAAATGACGATATATTATTTCTTCTTGATTAGGAATACCCAATGCCACTAATAAAACATCAACATTATCTTTACTTACATTAGTGATAAAATCATCTAAATTAGAAGCATAACCATCAATAGCCTTTCCCAGTTTAATATTGGGATATTCACTTTTTATGACTTGCAATAATTTTTCTAAAACTTCCTTGCGAGCCCCACATAAACTTATTTTATAACCACACTCATTACCTATTTTTAAAATTGCTGTTACTAAATCAATCCCCGTAATTCTTTCTTTAACATCATATTTTAACATCTTAGCACTTTTAACAATACTAATACCATCTGCTACTAAAGTAGTATTTTGATCCATTAATAATTTATTATAATTATCATTTTTTTCTCCATAAGTAAATGTTTCAGGATTACTAGTAACAATAAACATTTTTTTCTTATTTTTTAAATTATTCTTCACTAAATTATAAAAATTTTCTTTATCATCTTTATATAATTTTTCAAAATATCTAACTAAATTACTCATCTATTTCACCTAAAAAATCTAACCATTTTTGTTTAATAACCGGAAAAGTATAATTTTTAGCTTCCTCATAAGCATTATTACTAAATTCTTGTAATTTTTGTTTATCATTTAGAAGTTCTAATATTTTATTAGCCATTTCTTCTTTGTTACGATCTTCAATTAAATAGCCACTTTTCCCATTTTTAATTATTTCACAAGCCCCTTGAGCTGAAGTAAAAGCTATTTGTGGAACACCAAATGAAGAAGCTTCAATCAAAACTGTCCCAAATGATTCCTCTAAAGAAGTCATTAAACAAATAGATGATTCTTTCAAATATTTATTAATATAATCTTTCTTTTGAAAACCATGTAATTTAATTTTATCTTGTAACTTATATTCTAAAATCTTTTTTAAGATTTTATCTCTCTCTACACCATCCCCTATAATATCTAAGGTAACATCTTTATCTTTTTGACTAACTAAATTAAATACATCAATCAAATCTACAAAACCTTTTTCTACGGAAAGACGTCCAATTGCAATTAATCGTTTAGCTTTTAAGTTAGTTCTACTTCCTAAACTATATTCTAAAGCATTAGGAATATAAAAACATCTTATAAATTGAAAATTTTTCTCATAATATTTTTGTAAATCTTTAGATACTACAACTAAATAATTAATATTTTTTAAAGATTTTCGTAATCTTTCAATATATTTTTGTTCATTGTTATGATGGCGATGTTCAATCGCTATCTTGAGTTGATTATTTAAATTAGCTTTGTTTAAAAGTTCAGTTATTTCAATTCGACTAGAAATTATAATATCAGCCTTACAAGTTTGTAAATAATTTTGCATACATTTCTTTTTATAATACAATATTTTTAAACTCTTTAAACCTTCTTTAAAAGTTTTAAACAAGCGGCCTTTTCTTAAATAATTCATAAACTCTTCTCGATTAGGTTTTAAATCTGTTAAATAAGTAATTTTAACATTTTTTTGCACTTTAAAAGGTATAAAATCCATCACTTTATAAATACTTACTACTTCAACATCGTAATCATTGCTTAACATATTAGCTTCATTTATAATAGCTTGTTCAACACCACCATAACCTAAATGCAAACCTAAAATCACAACTTTTTTCATTGTTAATTCTCATCTTTCTTTATTTTTTTCTTACTATCATTTTTACTCTTATGATGATCATATAATATATCTGTCTCTAAAATAACAAATAATAATAAAATCATTAAAATTACATATAAAATCATGGCATCTTTCGTATCACCAATAGCATAAAATATTGAAACTACCGAAAATAAAATATTAATCATATAAATTATTAAAATACTAACTCTAGGAGTAAACTTTAATTTTAATAATTGATGATGAAAATGTTCTTTATCAGGAGTACCAATACTTTCACCTTTTAAAATTCTACGAAAAATTGCTAAAGCAGTATCAAAAATAGGAATTGCTAATATTGTTATCGGAATAACTAAAGAAGTTAAAGTAGCTACCTTAAAACTCATAAGAGCTATTACGGAAATCATAAAACCTAAAAACAAACTACCCGAATCACCCATAAAAATTTTAGCCGGCGGAAAATTATATACTAAAAATCCTAAAGTAGCTCCTAACATAATGATAGCTAAAATAAAATCAAGCCCTGTTAATCGATTTAGAATAAAGGCTATAATACTAATTGTCAAAAAATAAATAGAACTTACGCCCCCAGCCAGACCATCAAGACCATCAATTAAATTAATAGCATTAGAAATAGCAACAATAAAAAATGTTGATAAAAAATAACTTATTAACATATTAAATTCTAATCTTATACCTAAAAAAGTTATCTCTGTAAAATAAACTTGGCCATATAATACAACGATTAAAGCAGCAATAATTTGCACTAAAAATTTATAGCGAGCCTTTATAGGTTTAATATCATCAAAAATACCCACTAATAAAATTATAAAAGAACCAATTAAAATGGAAAGCATTTGAGTAGTCAATTCTCCATATAATATATAACCTAAAAGAAATGAACCAAAAATAGCTAGTCCTCCTAAACGAGGCATATCAACATTGTGAATTTTTCGAGCATTAGGTTTATCAATTGCCCCAATATGATAAGCTATTTTCTTAGCAATAGGTACTAATATTAAACTGGCAATAAATGTAACTAAAATTATTTCAATTATATTATGATTATTTACCATCAAATTCATTTAAAACACCTAATGTAATTATAACTTAAAGATATCAAAAAAGAAAGTATAATACTTTCTAAACAGTTAAATTCTGCAAATAATTTAATTGCAAAAGTAAATTCCATAGAAAAAAATAAAGAAATGGAATTTAATACTTCAAAATAAAAATGTGGAAA
>CANQTA010000018.1 GCA_947626655.1 uncultured Bacilli bacterium | reverse complement strand
ATCCATTATGTTTGAAGGGAGGATTTAGTTCAATTGACAATTTAATATTCTATGATATGATTAAATCATAGAAAAAGAAACCCACTAAGATTCCTATAAAACTAAACTATCATGGATAGATAGATTTTACACAGAAATTTTTACACTCTCACAGTCTGCAATGATAACTATGTAGTTATCATTTTTTTTAACATCTTTTTTTCTTCAATAGATACTCTATATGAATCACAAATTTTACTAATAGTTTTATTTATAACGAATTTATTTAAATTATTATTTTTTAAATATTTAAGTGTATCATCTTTATATTTTATATAACAAATACTAAGAAGCCAACTAATTGCCATATTTATATAATATTCATCTCTTTTTAAATTATCACAAATTAAAAATATTTCATCTAAATAATTTTCTTCAATATAATAATTTAAAAGTAAAACAAGACCTACTCTCACAATAAATTCTTTTTTACTATTTAAATATTTTTTTATTTCCCTATAAAATAAATCCTTATATTTTTTTACTATTTTCATACTAGATATAACTTGATCACACATAGACCAGCAATCTATTTTTTTAATATACTTATTAAAATATTTTAAAGACATTCTAACATCTTTTATATTCCCTATTACAAATCCTTCTAATAATATTTCTTCATAAGTATTTTTGTTTTTTATTAATAAGAAATTCTCTACATTTGTTTTATTAATATCTTTAGCAAGCTTTCTTAAAAAAGGAGTCCTTACTCCTATTATTTCATATTTAGTAAATATTATTCTTTTAGAAAATTCTTTATATTTACAATCACTATTTTTTCTTAAGCAATTAACTAATTCAGCATATTCTTCTAAATTCCAATTAACACTATCCATCATTGATACTCCACTATATTAGTAAATTCTTTATTTACTATTAAAGTATCATATTTTTTTGACTTTAAATCTATATTTACTATTCTTTTTTTATTATAATCATTACTATCAGTATCAACAATTTGTAATTTATCATTATTTATTAATTGTAGATTACTTAAGTTATTATAATGAGCTTCATAAATTTTATTTGTATTTTCACCATCTAACATATAAATAGCATTATCTTTAAGATAAATAAACTTATTTTTATATAATATTAAATCATCAGCATCAATTATTTTACCATTATCATTAGTAATTACATTATAACCATAAAAAGTCTTTACATTATTTATATTTTTTGAATATATCAATATATTTTCTTTCAATTTCAATGGTATACTTGTCGCTGTATCTGTTGCAATAGAAGTAATTTCACCTGTTTTATTATCAAATTTAAGTATTGAATTATCTGCATTTACAAATAAAGAATTATTATTTTTAGAATACTCTATACTAATATTCTTATTATTAAATATTTTTAAAGTATCTGAGGTTATTTTTTTAGTTTTAGAATCTATTTTATTACGTGTGACACTACAATTAGAATTATTAAGATATATTGTATTATTATAAAAAGAAATATCATTTGTCATACCCAATTCTTGATTTAAGCAATTTATTTTACTAATATCAAAATACTTAGTTAACTCGTATACTTTATTGCCACTATTAAGAGAAATAGTATATAAAATATTATCACTATATAAGAGATATAGTTTATCATTATAATAAAAATAATTTGTAAAATCCCCTAAATTACCTGTACCTTGTAATAAATTATAAATATTAATAGTAGTACCATCCTTTTTCAAAGCAACTATATAATTATTACTAAGTGCAAAACCATATATATTTTGAAGCTCTTCATTTAAAGTAGTAATTTCATTTTCATTTTTTTTAATTTTTTTATTCTTATTTAAGGATATATATTTATAAGTAACAAAAGATATTATTAAAATAATTATTAGTATTACTAAAAAAAATATTATTTTATGATCTTTCTTTTTAGCAAATTCTTCTGTTTGCAAACTATCATTATTCATATAATCAAACTCCTTATATAATATATATTTTAGCATAATTAATCTAAAAGTAAAATACAAATTATTAAAGTTATTTAACATATAAAAAAATATCCCATTTATTAATAAGATATTTCTATAACATTATTTTATTATATTAGGCATATTTTTAGGAACTAGTATTACTTCCGCCCTATTTTTAAAATCTATACCTTTCAAAACTTTATTTAATTCATCTATATTTAAACTTTTATATATCTCTATAGGATTTTCTACTATTTTATTATAATTTATAATATCATTAGTAAAATTAGCAGTTACAGAATCAACATAATCAGCCTGTTTTATTTCAGATGCTATTAAAACCTTTTTATATCTATTTAAATCTTCTTCTGTAATTTTAATATTATCAAATTCATTTTTTATTTCATCTAATAATTCATTAGGATGAGCACTTTCAGCATATAAATAAATCGTTTTATAATCTTTAATAGTTTCTACATCGGTATAAAAACTAGTAATTAAATTGTCATTAGTAATTCTTTCTTTAAAAACAGAACTATTACCAAATGCAATTGCAATAATTATATGCAAATAAATATTTAATTTTACTTCATCTTTTATATCAAATTTTATTCTTTCACTTTTTATAGATAGCATTATCTTAGGAATACTTACATTAAATAAAACTACCTGTCTTTCACATTTTATAGCTTTCTTTTCTTTTTCAAATTTAACTTTTGGTAACTCTTCTTTTTTATTTTCCAAAGGTCTTAACAATTCATCTACTATTTGTTTTGTCTTATCAAAATTAAATTTACCAGTTATTAATATAAACATATTTTTAGGCTGATAGAAATTTTCATAACATAAATATAAATCTTCTTTTGTAATTTTTTCTATATCACTAATTTCCCCTGCAATATCAAACCTATGATTATCTTTATGATAAGTATTCTTTCTTAATATATCTTCTATTGCATATTCTGCTTCATCTTTATACATATTTATTTCTTGAGAGATAATGCCTTTTTCTTTTTCTACATTACTATCTGTAAAGTAAGGATTATTCACATATTTAATTAAATATCGTAAATTCTGTTCAAAATTTTTTGTTCCGTAACACATATATCTAGTTAAGTTATAACTTGTAGCAGCATTAGCATCAGTTCCGCTTTCTGAAAAGAAAGTAAAAGGATCTACTCCATCTTCTTGCTCAAACATTTTATGTTCTAAGAAATGGGCTGTCCCATTTGGAACAACTTTTTCTTCTTTTGATTTATAAGGCATAAAGTTTGTTGCAATTGATCCAAATTTAGTAGCATAAGTGATGTAATATTTATCTTTATTTTCCATTGGGATTAAATATACTTCTAAGCCATTTTCTAGCTTTTCATAATAACCAACAAGCTCTAATTCCTCAGAAAAATTAATCTTTTGCATTACTTTTGCCTCCTTCTAACAAATATACTGTATCTATTTTTATCTTCTTAGCAACATTAATAACTTCTTTTTTAGTTACTTCTTTCATTTTTTTTGCTTTTGTTTCTATATCATCTACTCCAAGTAATTCAATCATATAATAAGACTCTATTATTTCAGATTCGCTTTCTTCGATTTCATCTATAGCAGTTTGATATAATTCTTTAGCCTTTTCTAGATCATCTGTAGTAAAATCACCTTTTGCCATACTAGTTAATTCTTTTTCAATCAATTTAACAGTTTTTTTGAAGTCTTCACTTGATATACCAGCTCTTATTAACATAATATTATCGAGTTTATTAACAGTAGATGAAATATAATAACATAATGAATTTTTTTCTCTGACCTCTTTAAATAATTTAGAGTCAACCCCGCCACCTAATATTATATTATATAAAGTTAATGGATAATTTCTTTCATAATCAGTTAAATTATAACTACGGCATGCTATTGCAAGTTTTGATTGAGTAGAATCATTTTCCTCAGTAACTATTTTTTTTCTTAATGGTGCTTTTCTAGCAGGTATTAAAAAATCACCCTTCATCTTTTTAAATCTTTTTGCTTTAAAATATTTTCTAATCAAAACATCTGTCTGTTCAAAATCAATATCGCCTATTACAAAAATATCAATATCATTATTTTTGATAAAATCTTTATAGTATTCATATAAATTTTCTGTATTAATATTTTTTAAATCTTCTAAATAACCAAATGATCTATAGGAAATAGGAGAATCATCTAAATTTTCTAAAAGTCTAATTGTACTATATGTTTGAGCATCTTCCTTAATACTACTTAAAGCAAGACATGCTTGATTCATAATAATATTAAAAGATTTCTCATCAAATTTATTATTTTCAATATTTGGATTATAAATAATATCACTTAAAAATTCAATTGCCTTTTCGAAATTACCTTCTTCTGTATACTTATCTTTTAAAACAAGTAATTTAAAACAAGTATTTAAATAGTTTCCAAGACGAGTATCACTACTAGATATTGAACAGGAGTATAATTCTTGAGTTTTTAAAACCATTTCCCTTTTTGATTTATATTTTTTAGATGAAAAAGTAAGCATCGTTGTTAAAAAATTATGGATAGTAATTTTTTCCTTTTTTATTGGTTCTCTAAAATATACTTTAACCATCACTGATTTAAAATTAGTATTTTTTATTAGATGAAGATTATATGTTCCTAATTTTTTCTTAATATATTCCATTTTATCCCTCCATTTTATTATGCACTACTTTTTTTTAATTTACTCTTCTATTTCATTTTTTTCTTCAAGTTTTACTAATACTTCTCTTGGCTTTGAACCATTTGCAGGTCCTATTATACCACGTTCTTCTAATAAATCAACAATCCTTGCTGCTCTATTATAACCTAATTTAAATCTTCTTTGAAGAAGTGATGCACTAGCTTTACCGCTAGTTACTACAAAATCAACAATTTCGTTATATAATGGGTCATCATAATTTTCATTACTACTTGTATCATCCGTATTCTTGGGAGTTTCTGTTTTTAAATCAGGATCTAAGTTTTCAAAAAGAGGATCAAATTCTGCTTGTTGTTCAGAAATAGAATAATCAATTAAACGTTTAATTTCATCATCTGATATAAATGCACCTTGGACACGTTCTGGAGTGCCTTCACCCATTGGTAAAAATAACATATCACCTTTACCTAATAGTTTCTCAGCACCAACCATATCCAAAATTGTACGCGAATCTATACTACTACTAACGGCAAATGAAATACGAGATGGAATATTAGCTTTTACAACTCCAGTAATAACATCAGTTGATGGACGTTGTGTAGCAATAATTAAATGAATACCTGCTGCTCTAGCCATTTGAGTAATACGCATAATACTAGCTTCAACATCTTTACTTGCAACTAACATTAAATCAGCTAACTCATCGACAATAACTACAATAAATGGCATTTTTTTAATCTTTTCATCATCTTTCAATGTTTTGTTTTTATTTTCAACATATTCATTATATGACTCAATATTTTTAGTTTTAGTTTCACTGAAAGTTTCATATCTATTTTCCATTTCAGTTACAATTTTAGCAAGAGCAACACTGGCTTTTTTAGGATCAGTAACAACAGGACATAATAGATGTGGAATACCATTATATACAGAAAGCTCAACTTTTTTAGGATCAACCATCACAAGTTTTACCTCATCAGGTTTAGCACGCATTAAAATAGAACAAATTATTCCATTTATACAAACTGATTTACCACTTCCAGTAGAACCAGCCACTAAAAGATGCGGCGTTTTATTAATTTCACAAGCAATCATATTACCCATAATATTTTTACCAAGAGGTGCTAATAATTTAGAATTTTCTTTAGATTTAGGTATTTTTTCCATTACTTCTCTAAATGAGACAGAAGATGCCTCATCATTAGCAAGTTCTATTCCAACTGTTCCTTTACCAGGAATAGGTGCTTGAATTCTAACATCTTTTTTAGCAAGCTCTAAAGCAATTTCTCTATTTATACTTAATATTTTACTTACCTTTGTACCTGATTTTATTTCAAGTTCATACTGAGTAACAGTGGGACCTACATGAACTTCTACTACTTTCCCCATTATTCCAAAATCTTTAAGAACATTTTCAAGTTTTATTATATTGTTTTCTATTGCACTCTGATCTGTTTTACCTTGCTTTTTCTTTGGTTTATTTAGAAGATCAATTGATGGTAAAGTATATTCCTTTTTTATTTGATGAACAGTAGGTTGAACAACTGCTATTTCTTTTTCCTCTTTTGAAACATCCTTAATATCAGAAGAAGTCTCTTCTTTTCTAGTAGGGTTAGTAAGTTCATCTATACTAGCAATTATTTTTTTATCGTTAGCAACTTGATTATCATCATCATCGCCATTACTAATAATTACCTTCTTACTTATTTTTTCATTATCATCTTTATTTATACCTTTATTTAATTTTTTCTCTTCTTTTAACCTTTTCTTTTCTTCCTTTTTCTCTATTCTAGCATCTTTAGCACTTTCATATTTTTCTTCTATAAAATCCATTATTGAGAAACCTGTAAATAGTAAAATTCCTAATATAACCATTACCCAAGAAACTATTTCCATACCAACAATTGAAAATAATTTATCGAATATAATAGCAAAAACACCGCCAATAATACCCCCACCTACAGAAAATAAATCACTTAAAGAGCCACTATTCATTATGCTATTAAATCCAGCAACTAACTGATTTATAGTTTCCTTAAAAATTTTTATCATATTTCCATCATTTTGAATTACGAATTCTTTATGCATTAAAATTAAAAATCCTAAAATAGATATATATGTACCAAGTAATTTAGTAGTAAAAAAATCAGGCCAACTTCTTTTTACTACTAGATAAAGTCCTATAAAAAATACAACTACTAACAATACCATATAAAGTGAGCCTACTAAGAACAAAGAAAAACTAGAAATAATTCTGCCTACTGGACCATATTTACCAATTCCTAGTATTGCTGCTAGAATAAATAAAATTCCATAAAGCTCTGCACTATGTTCAAAACCTTTCTTTACTTCTTTTTTCTTCTTATTTTTTGCCATATTATATACACCTCTATTTGCACCATATAATTAAATTATATCATGTATACCTCCCTTTTATATAAAAAAAAAGCAAATTAAACACTTGCTTGACATTTTATAATTTATTTAAATCATAATTTAAAATAAATTTTTCTAAAATCTTATTATTATTAATACCTATAAGATATGAATATATTTTTCCATCTTTTAAGTAAAGAAAAGCTGGTAATTTAATAGTATTAATATCTACGTGAAGTTGTTTTAAAAACTTTTTATACTCATCATTAGATAAATTATTTATATCATATAATTTATAATTTATCTTTTTACTATTTAAGTATTCTTTTATGCTATTACAATTATTACATTCTTCTTTATTGGAATTATATATATATATTAAAACATTTTCCTGCTTTTTTTGAATTTCTTCTACATCTTCTATAGTTATTTTATTATTAAATATAAATTTATTAATTAACATGAAGGAAATAAAGATAATTAATATAATAAATAATATTAATAATATCTTTTTATTATCCCTTTTCTTATTAACCGTATTATCCATTCTATATTACTCCTTTTCTAAAAATTGCTTACTATTTTGCTGAAAAACAGAATTTATTTTTTGATATAACTGTCTTTTCATTAATATTATCATTCATATCTTTATAATTTATTGGAACTATCCATAAATAATATTCACCATCTAATTGTTCTGTTATTTCTATAGATAGATTTTTTTCTTTATCTTGAGAGTTTAGTGTTAATTCCTTATATTCTTCTGGCTCTACATTTCTATCCTTACTAAAACCATATCTAAGTTTAATATTACCGTTTAAGCCACTACCTAAATCTTTTAATACTAATGTAATAATCTTATTTTCAGTACAACTGGATTGTTCTTCTTCTTTTATTTCAATATCAGATGGAGCTATATAATCCATTACTTTAGCAGTTAAAACCTCATCTGATGAAATTACATACTTACTACCAGGCATAGTAACTTGAGTATTACTACTATTATACCAGCCAGATACTGAATATCCTTCTTCTGGTATAATATCTGGTAAAGTAATAGTGCAAGTTAATGGTTCTTCTTCTGTAGTTGTACATATTTCTTCTGTTTTACTAATTTTTTTTACATGTTCATCCATTTTATATTTAACTTTTAAAGTCCTTGGCAATACTATAAATTCATCACTAGCAATTTCACTATTATAATTATCAAGATCATCATGAAAAATACCAGGCTTTATAGTTATTTTAGATTTTCCAATTGAATTAGCTTTTAAATGTAACTCATATCTATAACCTTTTTCTGTTTTTATCGGATCACTTATATTTTCTATTTTAGTACCTAAAGTAGTTATATTATCTATATTTAATTTACTTTCTTCAATTTTATTATCTTCATCAAAACATTCAAGACTAACACTTAATTTATTACCTACTACAACATCATTCAACTCTGAAAAATTACATATAGGTGGTGTATTATCAAATGCAAAAGTACTAGTTGAAATAACTGTATCGTCAAATTTGTTACCATTTAAATCAGAAAGCCCTTCAGGTATAATCCATAGATAGTACAAGCCAGTTAAAATATCATTATTATCATAATCTTTTGAATTTGCTTCAAATACTACCTTTTTATCTCCTCTGTTATAATTAATTTGAGCCTCTTTAATTATTTCTGGTGAATTTAAATTATCTTTACTAAAACCATATTTTATTGTCATCCCACTATCAAGACCATCTTCTAAATCAGTAATATTTACAGTAATATTTTTTTCTTTTGTATAAGTACTACTTCCATTTTCTGCTAATACTATTCTAGGAGGAGTCGAGTCTTTAGCATAAGCATATATTTGTGTGTCTTCTTGAATAGTTAATACTTCTCCTGGTTTTAATATTTTGCTAGTATCATTAAGTCTCCAACCTTCTACCACATATGAATCATTAGCAATTATTTCTGGTAAAACTACATCGCAAGTATTATTAACATTTGATGTCATACAGCTATCTGTCTCTTTACTAATTTCTTTTACATTATCTGTTTTTATATATTTTATAGTTAGTTTAATACCACCTATTTGGATTTCTGGGCTTTCAACAACTTCATCATTGCCAGTTGCCACATTATTAATAATCCATTTTTCTGGTAAATTAAAATTATATGAACCTGCATTTTTTCCTTTAACTGTAATATTATATTTATAACCATTTTTAATTTCTATTGGATCAGAAACTTCTGTTATCTCTGCATTATTAGATGATTGATTAAAATCAAATTTTGACAGTTTTTTATACTGTATACCAACTAAATTATCTGTGCATGAAAGAGTAAATGTAGTTGTATCACCTATATTAATATCTCCTCCTCCTGTTATTTCACATGTTGGTATACTGCCACTAAAATTAAAGATACCCTTAGAAACAACTTTATTATTTTGTTTATTATTATTTTTGTCACTTAAAGATATTGGCTTAATCCATAAATAATAACTTCCGTTTAAGTTCTCATCTGTTGCAACAAATTCAATACTTTTATCACCATCTTCATATTCTAAATTAGCTTTTTTATAATGATTTGGTTCAGTTGATTGTGATTTGGAAAAGCCATATTCTATATTAGCATTTTTTAAAATGCCTGTACCTAAATCTTCAATATATACTGTTACTTCTTTTTGTTCACTATAATTTTCATCTTCTTCAAAATCTAGTGTAATAGATGGTGGTGTTTTATCTATTGCATTAGAATAATACGTTTCATTTTTAGTAATACTTATCTGTGTTCCTTCATTAGTACCATTAGTTGCACCTAAACTAGAAGACCAACCAACGTTAGTATACCCATCTTCTGCTGTAAAGCCTGGAAGTGTTATTGTGCAACTACTTTCCTCCTCGGCAACTGTACATGTATCAAATCCTTTATCTATCTGTTTTACATTTTTTCCTATTTTATAAGTAACGGATAATACATCACCTGGTTTAGCGCCCGAGGGATTTGTAGTAGGAGTAGAAGTATCATTAGCATATATAATTCCACTTGGGCAATTTGTGGAAGTAGCACTACCAAGCTGTGTTAAAGAGGTAAAAGAATTAATATTTGATAATGGTTTAGTTACTTTATCATTATTTAATTCTTGAGGATTATTAACTTTAAAATATGTAATACCTCTATGACTACTCACCTTTTTACCATACGACTCTAGTAGCTGAACTCCATAAGTATACTTACCAGTTGTACTATTATAATTTATTGTTACATATGAATAACTTTTATTATATTCTCCTTTATTCGGACCTGTTTCTATATCATTGGAATTCAAATCTCTCAATGTAAATACTAAACATTGTGTATTGGTAGGCTCCTTAATAGTAACATCTTCTTCATACTTCTTTTTAGCTAATGTAATCATTCTTTTAGCATCATTTACATAAGTTGTTTTTTTATTTTTCTCAACCAAGTTTGTTATATTGGGAATTATAACTAATGATAATATACCCATAATTGCAATTGCCGCAGTTAATTCTATTAAAGTAAAAGCTTTTTTATTATTTCTCATATTATATCTCCATATTATAAGAATATTTTAGCATATTTTATAAAAAAGAAAAAGTCTCTTTCGAGACTAATTAAGATAAATCTATTATTTATATTTAATAATTTTTAATATATCGTTTACTTTAATTTTTTTAGTTAAAACATTTTATTTTGTAAGAAAGGAGGCAATTCAAATCCGTCGTCATCATCATCACTATCATCAATTATTGTAGAAGATTTTATTTCTCTAGATGAATCATCAACTCTTCTTCTTGGTACACTGCTTTCCATTTGTGGTTGTAATAATTCCTGTTGTTTTCTAAGTTGTTCTTGTTCTGCAACTTTTTGTTTTGATTTTTTATCAAAACCAGTAGCTATAACTGTAACTATTACTTCATCAGTTAAATTTTCATTAATAACTGCTCCAAATATTGTATCGATATCAGTTTTAGAAGCAGCTCTCACCACTTCAGCAGCTTGCTCAGCTTCAAAAAGAGTTAAATTTACTCCACCTGTAATATTTATAATTGCATCAGTAGCTCCATCTATATTATTTTCTAGAAGTGGTGATGAAACAGCTTCTTTAGCAGCTTCTATTGCTCTGTCTTCGCCCATACCAATACCAATACCAATTACTGCATTTCCTGAATCTTTCATAATTGATTTAATATCAGCAAAATCCAAGTTAACTAAACCAACAACTGCGATTAAATCAGAAATAGATTGAACACCTCTTCTTAAAACATTATCAACTTCTTTAAAAGCTTCTAACATTGGAGTTGTCTTATCAATAATTTCTCTTAATTTATCGTTCGGTATAACTATTAGAGTATCTACATGTTTTCTTAATTCATCAATACCTTTTAGGGCATTATCCATTCTTCTTCTGCCTTCAAAAGAAAATGGTTTTGTAACAATTCCTACTGTTAAAGCACCTAAAGCTTGTGAAATCTCAGCAACTACTGGAGCTGCACCTGTTCCGGTACCTCCGCCCATTCCACAAGTTATAAATACCATATCTGCTCCTCTTAGAGCATCTTCTAAATCTTTTTTTGATTCAACTGCTGCTTCTCTTCCTATTTCAGGTTTAGCACCAGCTCCTAGTCCATCAGTTAAACTAGCACCTATTTGAATTTTTATATCTGCTTTTGAATTATTCAATACTTGTAAATCTGTATTGGCAACTATAAATTCTACCCCTCTAACTCCAGATTCAACCATTCTATTGACAGCATTTCCACCGCCTCCACCAAGGCCTATAACTTTAATTTTTGCTAACTGGTCCACTTCTAATCCGCTTAACATATCTTGTCCTCCTTAATTTTTAAGAAATTGCCCAAACATTTCATTTATAGTTGTGTCATTTTCTTTACTATTTATAGAAATTAATTTATTAATATCTTCGGTACTAAACATTTCACATTCCCTATCGCGAAGTGCTAATTTCTCATCAAAATATTTAATAGCACCTACTACACTAGAGTATTTATTATGTCTTAAACCAAGAGTTGTCGCATTCCATACAACTATCTTACTACCTAAAACACTCTCAGCGATATATTGAAAACCTGTCATCTCGCTTAGTCCACCTAATATAATTATATAACTTATTTGTCTATTTGTTAAGGTTTTTATTTCTTTTTTAGCAATTTTTAATATTTCTGCAATTCTAGCTTCTGAGATTTGACTAATTTCGTATTGATTAATAGTCTGTTTTTCACCAACTTCATTAACGATTTCTTCCTCATCATATTTATCGGCATATCTAGTTGAGGCTAAAGCAAAAGATTCTTTTATTCTTCGCGAATCTTTTAAGTTTATTTTATAAATATATGAAAAATCATGATCTACATAATAACTTCCAACTTTAATTGAACTATTTTTTATCATAATGCCTTTATTATATATAGAAATATTAGTCGTATCTTCGCCAATATTTATAATAGCACCAACTTCATTATCTCTCTTATTATTCTTTATATCGTAATAATCTGCTACTGTCTTAAAAGTAATATCAACTACTTCTAAATTACATAATTGAAAAACATTCAAAATATTATATAAATTTTTTCTAGGAATCTCTGTAATAACTATCTTAGAATCAAGTGTTTTTGAGGATAAGCCTTTGGGATCTTTAACCATTTTACCACTATCTAATTTAAATCCTATTGGAGTTGCAGTTACTAATTCATAATCCTTTCTTATTTTTCCCGTTATTGCTTTACTTAAAATATTATTTATATCATCACCTGTTATATTATTTTCATCCAATACATCTACCTTGCTACTTACTATATCAAAAATACAATCTTCTGAAGGAATACAAGCAATTATTTTTTTTAGTTTTACACCAAGTATTTTTTCTATTTCTTCTTTACAAGCTTTAACAGTTGAAGCAACTTTTGTAACATTAGTAATCATACTTTTTTTAACTCCTTCTGTTTTTGTCTCTGCATGAGCTATTACTTTGAAAGATTCATCTTCTTTCTTTGCAACAACTATTTTTACTGAATTTGTGCCTATATCAATACTTGAATATAATCTACTCATCTTAATACTCCTCTCATTATAACTTGATTATACTATAAAAAATATTAAAAAAAAAGCTTTTTATTTTAACATGAAATGATGAAATAGATATAGACCATAAATTGGGTATTTAACTATAAAATTTTATAAATAGAAGTAAAATTTATTATACAAAAAAACCTTTAGAAATAATTTCTAAAGATTTTTAATATTTTTTATACCTATTCTGACTTATTTACTTGAAATTTACTAATATCTTGTTGTTTTGTTTTCATATAAACATCTTTTTCAAAATCATCAGTTGCATTTTTAAGAGCATAATATAAATCATATCTTACATTAGTACTATTAGTTGCTACTTTAGCATTAGAAAGTAAATTACCTCTAGCTCTAACACTAGCATCATCTGTAAGAGTTGCAGGATATCTTTCCCAAGCTTCAGCTATTTTTTGATTAGCATATTCTGCATCTTTTTTCATAGCCTCGTAAAATTTCTGTAGATATTCGTTAACATCTATTGCATTATTAATATATGCTAGTTTCTCATCTACTTCATCAAATCTGGCTTTCTTGTATTTTTCAAAATCTTTATAACCAGTTATTTTTTCAAGAGCCATGATATCATTTTTAGTTCCATCACTATTAGCGTTAATATTACTATAATATTCAATATAACCGTCATTATAACCTTTATAACCAAGCATTTCATAAGCTAGCCATTTAATACTATATGAATCCGGTCTTCCTAGTGAATTATGTGGTTGATACCAATGAGCTTTATTTATTCCCTCACCACCATATCTATTATCACCATAAGTTGAATAATAAACACCAGGGAAAATAACTAATTTTTGTTTATATAAATCATCTAAGGTATCTAATTTCATCTGTTCAAATTTTTCTTTTTCTATATGTTGATATACTGTCGTTTTGTATTTTAAATGAACTTGACTTGTACATTTTCCATTACTATCACATTTTTGATCTTCTATATTTTCATTAGGATACATTGCTTGAACAGCTACTCCTGATTGTTCTGAAGGATCTAATTGTAAGAAAGCTTTACCTTCAATATAATCCATAATATATAAAGTTTGGAACAATTTATTATAGAAATCATGTACTTTATCAGGTGAATCAATTCTTGCTGGATTAAGATTTGATCCTATTCTACTACCAGCATTATGTTTAACAGATAGATTCATTATAATATCATTTTGTCCAAAGCTTTGAGTTAAGTTACTATCTGCATAATCTTCTCCACCAGCATCATATCTTCTTCCATTATCACGCAAGAACAATCTTGAATCGATATTATGAGCACTTTCATGAGACCATGTTTCAAATGTATAAGCTTGAACATTTCCAAGTTCTGGAATTAAATTTCCATCCATAACACCTTCAACTCTCCATATTATCGCAGTACCATTAGCAGTTGCTGCATTATAATCATTAAATGCCCATTGTCCAACTGCTTCGTTAAAGTTTTTATGGAAAGGCTCTTCAGTTGCATAAGGATTATTAAAGATTGTTTCTCCATTTATACCTTTTGTGAAACGTTTATCAAGTTGGAAAGTATGAATATCATTAAAGACTTTAACATCTTGCAAAATATCATAAGCTGTATTGTAGTAATTACTCATTCTTTCTGTATAACTTGCTACTTTTCTTCTAAATAATTCTTGTTCTTTAGGATCATCTGGATTAGCAAAGTAAGTTCTTTGAGCTCCTATGATAAATTGAACTGGACTTGAAATAATATAAGCAGCATTTTTAGGAAGTGTCAATATTGGTAAAATATAGTTATAAACTTGATAAGGCTTATTATATTTGGCATCTTCATTACTAAAGTGATCCCATAATGTATACTGAATTTCTGGATTATCTTCAACTGGAATTTCAACTAAATATCCTTTAAATTGTTTAGCTATCCAATTATCCATATCTTCATCACTAAATTCACTTACCATATATTCTAAGAATTTAGATATAGTATTCATATTAGTATAACTTCCAAGAACACTTGCATATTTAGTATTTGTTTCATTAGTATTAAAATTACTACTATCTGCTAAAAACAAATTAGCAATACCTAAAGGAGTTAATTTTTCATCAAATCCTTGCATATTAAATAACATAAAGTCACTTAACATCATTCCATCAATTTCTAAACCATAGAAGCGTTTAAAATAGTTATACATATACAATACTTTTTCTATTTCTTTATTTTTTCTAACTTCTCTTTCTATGTAAGTATTAATACTTTCATCATTAGTTACATTTGTATAATTACTGTTAGATAGGAATTTTAAGACAAATTCTTTTAATTCTTTACTAGTATTTTCATTGTAGAAATCTTTATATAACCTACTATCTCCAGCTGATGTCAAAATATCTAAATTATCTGTATAATTTAATTTTTTTAGGTAATTAGTTAAATTATTTACAACTTGGGAATTAGTATCAATAACGTAATGATTATATGTATAATCAACTTTTAAATCTAAAATACGATAACTTGCTACAAAATCATAAGTATTATCATAAATAACATCATATTCTTTCTTTTCTTTAGTTTTATATACTATTTTTATTTTACTGATTTTTTTAATGTCATCTGTTGTTAAATACGTTACAATATTACCATTTTTATCAATTGGTAATATATGTTTTATTTCTTTATTATTTAAGTAATCATCAGTAATGTTTTTTGCACTTTCAATTATTTTATCACTATCGTAGAAAGGCATTAATTTCATTAAATTATTATATAAAATACCTTTATTTTCATCATATTCAGTATTAGATGTATCACTTAAGTTAATAAACTTTTCGATTTGTAAAGTTGGTGTATTATCATAAGAGGCATCTGTTAAGCGCCAAATTTTCTCATCAAAACCGGCATTTTTAAATAAAGAATTATCTACTTTATCTTGAGTAATATTTGTAATACCTTGAGTATTACTTTCACTATTATCATTGACTAAATGATAGTTATTAGCAAGTTTGGTATATTTATTTACAAAACCATTATTTCCACCAGTACCTAAAGATATATCATTTTCATAAGTTGATGATCCAAGATAACTACAACCAAAATTACATGAAATAGGTCCAGATACACTTACCTTAGCATAACTATTTGTTATTGTACAACCTGTTGAGTTAGCAATAAATCCTGCACTGAAGTTATGCCCACTACTAACTCTTCCGGTTACATAAGTATTTTTAACTATAGTATTTTCAGCATAACCTATTAAACCAGCATTTTGTTGAGTATATCCTCCATTAAGATTAACATTTTTAACAGCACAATTTTCAATAGTTGTTCTCATACTAGTATTTCCGATTAAACCACCATTTCTGCCTTCACTAGAACTTGTTTTGTTAACTCTATCTACAATAACTGCATTTATTTTAGCAAGTTTTGCCTCATTTGATAGAGCACCTCTACCTTTGCCATCTAAAACTACATTTTCTAAAGTTAAATTCTTTACAGTTCCTCCATTAGTAATTAAATTAAATAAAGGTTTTTGTAAATTTTTAATTTTAAAGCCATTACCATCTAGTGTACCAGTAAAAGTATCAACATAGTAGTTAGTATCAACTTTAACCGTACTAGCATCATAATTTTTATTCAAAGTTACTTCTTCATTATTTTGAAGCTTTTTAAGTAAAGCAAGAAAAGCTGTATCAGGATGAGTTTCATTTGTTGCTACATTATTTTCGATAGTACCATAATTAATTCTAAGTTCTTTAGTACTTGAAATTTCATTAGTTATATATTTATAATCTAAAACTAATACTAATTGATTATCTTTTGTAATTATTTCTTTAATATTTGCACGAACTGATGGCATTTGTTCCATGTTAATTTCAACAAAATATTTTTCATTATCAGCTTTTAAATCAGATATATCTACTTTGTCTTTAAGATTTATTACATCTTCTCCATTTTCTTTTTCTACTTTATATAGATTAATATCTGTAATATTTTTTAGTTCAATATTATTATTATCAAAAGAAATTATCTCATCTAAAAATTTAACGTTTTTATAATAATTATCACTATCTTTTAAGACATCAATATCTCTATCATAATCACCAGTTACTAAAACATAATATCTTAGGATATCTTTTTCTCTTTTAATTGTAAATTCATTTTTATATTCCTCATCTACTATAACTTTACCATTTTCATCTGTTATTTTAACATGAGCTTTACCTACTAAAGAGCCATCATAATCTTTTAAATTAAAGGATATTTTAATATCATTAGTTGAAGGTTCATATTTATAATTGTTTATTTCAATAACATCTTTTAAGACTTCTGGTTTAATTGTATAAGAATCTTTTAGAGTAACTTTTTTACCATTATTTAAGATAATATCAGTAATAGTAATATCTTTCTCACCAAAAGTATTATAGCCATCATGAATAATTTCATATGCATCATCTGTTTTAGTTAGAGTATATTCTTTATCCTTAATAATTACTTTTTCCGGCTCTAAATTTAACTCTTCATTAATACCTGTAATATTAAAGTTTAATTTAATTTTTTCATTCTTCTCGAAATATTTATTATTTTTTGCACTTATGGCTTTACCATCAACTATAGAAATATTTTTATAAGTTTCTTTATCAAATAAACCATATTTTAATTTATGAATTTCCACATTAACATTTTCATTTTTATCAGGATCTCCTAAACTATCGGTATCTAAATCATAACTAGCATTGAAAATTAGATCATAGTTTATATCTTGCATAATATTTTCAAAAGTTATAGAATTATGACCTATTTTAATATCCTTTTTAGCAGTACCTAGCGCAATAGTTCCACCTTTAAAGCTTTCATCATTTTCTTGAGCTTTATCATCTAAAACTACATCAAAATCAAATGTTGCTTTTTGATTTTCATAATCTTCTTTAATATTAAGATTCTTTATTTTTGGTTTATCTTTTAAAACGTCTATTTTAATCGATTTTTGAGGCACTGAATAAAATTGACGGAAACTAACATTATAATCAGCATATTCAAGTTGTACTCTATTAACTGTTAAATTAAGGATTCCTGACTCTTCTGGTACTGTAAGTGTTACTTTTGATTTATAACCACTAATTTGCTCAGCATTATAATTTACACCATTAATAGTTATAACTGAAACTTTTTGATATGCTCTATTTCCATATTTTGATCTAGCATAAGAATTAATGCTATCACCAACATGTACATCAAAAGCTATTTGATAATTTTTTTGACCTTTGGTTGGATATGGATTATCTACTACTTGATTACGACTATTAGTTATGTAGATATTATCAATATAAATTTCATCTTTTTGAGTTAAAATATCAGCTTCACCAATATTTTTATCACTATATCTATATTTATCTGCTCCTAAATCATAATCAGCTAAAAATCTAACTTTATAATATCCATCTATATGACCATCATTATTATCTTGATAAGATAAAGTTACACTTGAATTATTAAAATATATTTCTTCTGGAGATAATTGTTTACTTGCTATTATTTTATTATCTGAATCAAGTAATATTGCAGTTAATCTTGTTAATGTATAATCTATGTCATTTAAACTAAATGTAGCAGTAATTGTTTTATCGGTATTATTATTAGTAAGTTTAATATTTTTAATACTAGGAGTTTCTTTTAAAACATTATAAGTCAAATTATTTACGTTATAATCTTTCTTGTTTTTAAAAGTTTTCGTAGTACTTAAAACAACTTTATCTAATGTAATTGTATGTTTTCCAGATGTGGTATCAGCATCATTTAATAATACTTCATAATAATTACCATCTACTTTAGTAACTTCATATTCTTTAGAATCTATAGTTACCTTTTGAACTGTAGCACCTCTAGTATTAGTACTTATAAAGGAAACAACAGGTTTTTCATTTTTTTGAAGAGAATCAGTAATAGATACATCTGTTATTTTGAAATTATAGTCTCCACCAATCATAAATGAATGGGTAAACATCTCTTCATTATTATAGGCATTATTATCATCAGTTTTATCACTATCTAAATTATAATTACCAACGACTTTAACATTATATATTTTATCTTCTAAAAATTTATAGGTAATAGTTGTTTTTTCTTTTACTTCTGCACTTTTTACTTTTTGGTTTGCATCATCATAGACAGTAATTATTCCATCTTTAAAAGCATTGTCATCATCAACAAGTTCAAAGTTTAAAGAGCCATTTTCATAATTAAAGTTAAATTTATTGATATAAGGAACATCTTTTAAGACATCAACACTAAATATCAAAGAAGCTTTAACTTCAATATCGTTTGTTAATATTACTTTTTTAATATTGTATTTTTTTAGACCTGCTTTCTTTGGAGCTTTTAGATTAATAGAATAATTTGCATCAGGATTTTCATTATAAATAGCATTATATTCAGTATCATCGTCCATAATAAATGTTTTAATTTTAACAGAATTATCTAAATCATTTGGATTAATACCAGCCGTTATAGCAATTGGTACTTGCTTTTCTTTATTAACATAGAAGTTATTTAAATTTGCAACAAGATTTACTTTATAAATTTTAATTTCATGATTTTCAACTAAACTAGCATCAGTTACTTCATATTTACTATTTTCTTTGTTAGAATCCAAATCATAATTAACTTTAATATCTAAATAGTAAACCTCACCCTCTTTAAGATCATTAGAGAAGCTCTTTAAGTCTAAGGTATTGCTACCTTTCTTAACTGCTATTTTCTTAACTTCTTGTAAAGTACTATTTTTAATAATTATAAATCCAGGGTTATTTTCATCTAAAGAATTATCTTCATCTTTTAATGTAAAAGTTACTAATGGAGAATTTTTGGTTTCATCAATATATAAGTTTTCAATTGTTGGAGCATCTTTTAAGACATCTATATTAAAACTTAATTCACTATTTAACTCAGTATCACCTAAAATTACTTTTGTAATAGTATATCTTTTTTCTCCAGCTGTTGAAGGGGCAATAATAGAGAAATTGTAATATCCATCTTGATCACGAGCAACATCGTAAACATCATTATCAATAACAATGCTGTTAATAACACTGCCATTATCTTCTGGAGTTATCTCTGCTTTAAACTTTAGATTAACTTCTGAATTTTTCTTAACATAATAAGTATCATTACCATCTATATGGCTTAATTCAACACCATAGGTTGTTAATTCATAATTATATAAAGAGCCATTAAATTCATTCTTATTATTATTTTTATCGCTATCCAAATCATATGAACCAATTATTTTAGCATCATACTTAACACCTTTTTTTAGATTTACTTCATATTCAAATTGTATTTTATCTAAGTCTAATTTCTCTTCTAAAACAACTTTATTATTATCTTTTCTAGTAATTACAAGTTTAGCATCATTTAAAGAATCATCCTTATCATCTAAAGTAAATGTAATTTTATCAGATTTATCATGATATACGAAGTCTTTAATAATAGGTTCATCTTTTAAGACATCATATTTAATATTAAAATCACATAGTATTTTTGTATTATCTTCTAAAATAATTTCTGTAATTTTGTGTTTTTGAATACCATATTTATCAGAACCCTCTATAGTCATAACATAGTGATTATCTTTAAATGTAACATCTTTTTCTATACCGTCAAGTAAAACTTTTCTAACTTTTATATTAGTATTTGGTTTAATATCTACATAAAAAGCAAATTCAATATCTTGTTTTTGTTTAGGATATAAATTATTCAAATCAGTGATTGATTGAAAATATAGTTTATCTATTGTAATAGAATTATTATAAAATACATAATCACTATAATAATTCTCTGTATTTTCTTTATCAGAATCTAAATCGTAGTCTCCAACAATATTAACTGTATATGTACCTCCTAATGCTAAATCAACATCTAAAGTGTAATTATTTTTATTTACATCTAATTCTTTACTAAATACACTTATACCAGATTCCTGACTTATAAGTTCCACTCTAGCTTTTTTAAGAGCTTTATCTACATCTTTAAGAGTAAAACTAATTTGATGATTATCTGAATTAAACATAAAATTTTCTACTTTTGGCATTTCTTTTAAAACATCAAAAGAAAAGTTAAGTTTAGTATCAAGTTCTAGATTATTATCTAATATTACACTAGTAATCTGATATTTTTTTACTCCTGCTGTATCTTCTGGATCTACTGTAAAACTATATGTATCATTATTTTTCACAACGGCATAATGTTTATTGTTTATGATTACTTCTTTAATATCTGCTATCGGATTAACGTTTGCTTTAAAATCAACTGTTACCTGTTCTCCTTTATTTGGATAAGCTTTGCTTAAATTAGCCAATGTTAATTTTGCTTTATAAATAGATATATTTTTAGTATAAACTATTTTATCAATAACTTTATTTTGTTCTTCTGAACTTTCAGTTAATTTATTAGTATCTAAATCATATGTTAGTTTAATATTTAAAGTATATTCATTTCCTTGTTCTAAATCAAATTC
Source organism: uncultured Bacilli bacterium (assembly GCA_947626655.1). GTDB lineage: Bacteria > Bacillota_I > Bacilli_A > RF39 > UBA660 > SIG200. Next base: position 4,057 of record CANQTA010000018.1, on the reverse strand, counting down.
AAATTTATTAACTCCTTCTTTTAATCCTTCTATAGTCTTTACAAGCATTTTTAATGAATTATATATTTCTATTTTTCCTGATATTAAAGCTTTTTCATCATCATTAATATAGAAAGATACTTTTTGAGTTGTCTCATCTTCTTCTAACTGAAACTCTTCTATCGTCGGAGATTTTTTTAAGACATCTATTTTGAAAGATAAGTTAGATAAAACTTCAATATTATTTTCTAAGATGACTTTAGTTATTTTATATTCTTTTACTCCTGGCTTTGTTGGAGCTTTAAGATTTATTGAGTAAGTTCCCTCAGATAAGTTAACATCGTAAATTTTATCATCAATTAGTACTTGTTTAATATTAACTAATGGATAAACATCAGCAGTAAAAGTTACTGTTATATCCTCATCCCTTTCTGGATAGTAATTAGTAACAGATGATAATTTTAAATTAGCATTATACTTTTTAATTTCATAATCTTTATATTCTTCTACTTGTAAATCTGTAACTGAATTATCATCCTTAGTTAGGGCATTAGTATCAAGATCATAAGATAAGTAAATATTTAATAAATATTTATTGTCATTTTCTAATTTTAAATCAAAAGAGTTACTACCTTTAATAATATCATATTCTTGCTTTTTATTAGTCACTTCGTCAATAACTACGACTTTTCCGGATTTAAAAGCATTATCTTTATCTATTAAATCAAAAGTTAATTTCGGAGTTGACTTACTTTCATCTAAAATAAAGTTTTCAATAGTTGGTTTATCTTTTAAAACTTCAAATTTAAATTCGAGATTTGCTTTTATTTCTACGTTATTCTCTAAAATTACATTAGTTATTTTATAATCATATACTTTTGCTTTCTTTAAAGAAGGAATTTTTAATAAATAATTAGATTCATTTTTTTGAACAGGATATTTTTTACCATCAATAATTACTTCTTTTATATTAGCAAAAGGAGTTGTTTGAGCTGTAAATGATACAATTATTTCTTCATTCTTATTAGGATAATAATTACTTAAAGATTGTAAAGATAAGCTCGTTTTATAAGATTTTATTTCATAGTTAGAAATAACATGATCACTAAATTCATTATCAGTTGTTGATAACTTATTATTATCTAAATCATAAGATATATATAAATCTAAATAATAATCTTTATTTTTATCTAATTCTAAAGGATACTCTTTTACTTCCTTTGAAATAATTAATTCAGTTTTTTTATTATCTGTTTTATCTACAATAACTATTTTTCCAGATTTAAAAGCATTATCTTCATCTTCTATATCAAAAGATACTGTAGTTTTTTCTTTATTTTCATTAAGCAAAAAGTTTTTTATAGTTGGTTTATCTTTTAATGTTTCAAAACTAAATTCATAATTTGTTTCTAATTTAGTATCATCTTCTAAAACGACTTTAGTAATTTTATATTTTTTTAAACCAGCAGTATTAGGAGCTTGTATTGTAAAAGTATAATTTGAATTATTGTTTGTTACTTTATATGTTTTATCATTAATAATAAATTCTTTAATATTAGTTTCTGGCAAGATAGTCGCATTAACATTTACTGTAACTAAATCATTTTTATGTGGATATTTATCACTTAAAGAAATATTATTTATCGTAACTTTAGGTAGTTTAATTTGATATTCTAAAACTAAAGCTTGGCTTTTAACTTCATTTTTTTCACCAGTTAAAGAATTTAATTTATCTGTATCTAAATCATAACTTCCTAATATATTTAAAGTATAAATAGCACCTGTTTTTAGAGTTAATTTAAATTCATTAGCGCCTTCTTTTATATCTTCATTATAAATTTTTTTATTTGAATCATCAGTTACTATTAATTTAGCATTAGTTAGTGCTTTTTCTTTATCAGAAAGATTGAATGTAGCTAAATAGTAATCATCTTTTTTCTCCACTTTAAAATTAGTAATTTTGGGCATTGTCTTTAAGACGTCTACTTTGAAATTTAAATCTGTTTCTATTTCAAGATCATTTTCAAGGATTACTGTTGAAATATTATAACTAGCAATACCGCTTTTATTAGGAGCCTTAACCGTTACTAAATAAGTATTATCATTTTTTCTTACAGAATACTTTTTATCATTAATTATAACCTCTTTAATTGATAAATTTGGATAAATATCAGCATTAAAACTAAGGGTTACTTCTTCTTCTTTTTGAGGATAATAATTATTAATGGAAACTAAATTTAAATTTGCTTTATATATTTCTATTTTTCGATTATAAATAAATGATTGATTCTTCTTTTCATTTTGCTCTTTAGTAATGGCATTAAGTAAATCTGTATCTAAATCATAACTAGCAGTCACATTTAAGTAATATATAATATTTTTTTCTAATTCTACAGAAAACTCATTAAGACCTTTAGTTATTTCTTTTTCAAAAGCAATATTTCCATTTTCTGTTGTTATAGTTAAATGTCCTTTCTCTAAAGCATTATCATTATCAATAACTTCTAAAGAAGCTTTGGTTTTATTTTTACTTTCATCAAATCTAAAATTTTTAATAGATGGGATTTCTTTTAAAACATCTACTTTAAAAGTAAGAGGTTTTATTTCAATTATATTACCGTTAGTTAATTTTATTTTTGAAATGACTTGCTCGAAAATACCAGCTTTATTTGGTACGTTTATATTTAGGGTATAATTATCCTTTATTTTAGGGTTTTTATTAACTGAATAATATTTATTATTAATATAGATACCTTCTACAGCTATTTCATTATCTGGAATTATAGATGCTTTAAAATCAATCGCTATCTTATCATTTTTATTTGGATAGTAATTACTAATAGAACTTATTGTAACATTTGCTTTATAATTAACTTTTTCTTTTAAATCTTCTGTTAAGCTAGCAACATCACTTATAGTAATTTTTCCATCATTATTATAATCAGCATTATAGTATCTGAATGATTTATTTGAAATTGAAGAAGAATTGTTTTCATCAGCAATATTACTATTAGTTATATTAAGTAGATATTCACTTATTTCTCTTACATCATCATAATTTTTCTCACCGTCTTTATTAACATCACCTTTATTAGTAATATTAATGCAGTTTAAAATGATTGTTAAAAGTCCTATAGAAAAAATTAATATTCCTATAATAACTGATGTTTTCTTTTTATTTTCTTTTTTTATTATATTAAGATTCTCTAAAAAAGAAGAATTTATTAAAATAATTGCAACAATTAAAAATACTAAGGTAATTGTTAATATTATCATGGCAGGTTTAAAACTAATAGTATACTTAGTTTCACTATTACTATCATTTATTTCTTTAGTTTCGTTTAATGAAGCTTCATTATTTGTTATACCTTTATTAATAACCACATTTATACTTTGATTGTCATAATTAATAATTTCATTGCCATCAGATGCTTCAAAATCACTTAAATTCAATGTTGTTTTACCAGCTAAGGCATCTTCTTTTACTTTTAAATTAATTTTTAAAAGATTATTTTTGGTATAACCATCTTTATTTAAAATAACAAACTCATTATTTTCTTCATTATAGATTATTTCAGAGTTATTATCTAATTTTTCAACTGATTTATCATCTAAAACAGAGAAAACATCTTTATCATAGCTTAATTTAGCTTTTATAGCATACAAAGATTCATAATCAGTATTAAGCGTTACTGTTAAAGTTATAGTATCTCCAGCATTAATTGTTTTTTTATTAGTTTCTAAAGATATTTTTTCATCAGCAAAGACATTTGTCGTTTTTAGAAATAATAAAATACCTATTAGTAATATTTGTAAATATTTTTTAATCATTTTTGACATAATAAACACCCCTTAAATAAATCATAATACTATTTCATATGCCTAAACTTATGAATATATTTATAAATATTAGACATAATTTGAGATTATGTTCGCTATTATACCAAAAAATTCTAAAAAAATAAACTATTTTTTTACTTTTATTATAAATTTGTTAAATGGACTCAAATTTATTTCTAAATGCAACCCTAAAATCAAAAAGGATTGCGTTTAACTAAGAAAATAGATTAATTGCATT
>CANQTA010000017.1 GCA_947626655.1 uncultured Bacilli bacterium | reverse complement strand
TTTTTAGAAAAATTAAATGCAGTAAAATCAAGGAAAAATGAATGCCTAACCACATAAAATCTTTCCGGAGGTGGTGATGGTGCTGAACTATCTTTGTCTTGCGAAATGATTTCACTCTTCTGAATTTAGATTTATATTAACTATTGAAAGTGGTTCTGTTGCTACTTTGAAAGAAATTAATGGTCTTACTAATAATTTATTAAATATTAATTAAAATTTAATTGTGTCTTGTTACTAAGTTAAAAAATGATATATTTTAAATTTTAGTACTTTATAATAATGGTGAAATAATTTTTAAAATTTAAAAGTTATTACACTTAACCGTAATAACTTTACAAAAGTGTAAAAATGATATATAATGTAACTGAAGGTGATTTATATGCTTTTAAGAGAAGGTTACTTATCTAAAATAAGAGGATTTTATGATTCAGATTTAATTAAAATATTAGTAGGTATAAGAAGATGTGGAAAATCAGTTATTTTAAATCAAATAATAGAAGAATTAAAAGAAAAAAGAAAAATAGATGAAGAGCATATAATATTTATTAATTTTGAATTTATTGAATTTGAAGAATTATTAGATTATAAAGAATTAAATAAATATATAAAAGATAAAATTAAAGATGATAAGATTTATTATTTGTTTTTGGATGAAATTCAGAATGTGGATAACTTTGAAAAAGTTGTTAATTCTTTGCGTGCTCAGATAAAAAATATAAGTATATTTTTAACTGGATCTAATAGTAAAATGTTATCAGATGAGTTATCATCAGTTTTATCTGGTAGATATGTTTTATTTAATATTAATCCTCTATCTTATAAAGAATATGTGTCTTTAACTAAAAAAGATGGAAAAGACTTAAATACTTTTTGGGATTATGCTAAATGGGGAGGGCTTCCGAATAGATGTGAATTTACAAATGAAATAGATATAAAAAATTATCTTTATAGTGTATATGATTCTATTATTTTAAGGGATGTTGTAAAAAGATTAAATTTAAAAGATACAGTTTTATTTGATATGATTTTACAATATTTAATTGAAACTGCTGGACGTGAATTTTCTGCTGATAATATTATAAAATATTTAGATAAAGAAAAAAAGAAAATATCTAACGAAACTCTTTATAATTATATAGAGGCTTTGTGTAAGGCATTAATACTTAAAAAGGTATATAGGTATGATATTGCTGGTAAAGGTGTATTAAAAACATTAAATAAGTATTATGCAACAGATTTAGGAATTGCTCAAATTAAAAATAATAATCCTGAATTTAAAAGTTATGTTGTTTTAGAAAATATTGTTTATAATGAATTGATAAATAGAAACTATGAAGTATATATAGGTAAGACTAAAAATGGTGAAGTGGATTTTATAGCAAAAAAAGATGGGAATATTAAATATGTTCAAGTAACTTATGAAATGGCAGGTAATGATAATACCATTGAAAGAGAGTTTGGAGCGTATAAGTCTATTGAAGATAATTATCCAAAATATGTAATTTCTCTTGATAAAATAGATTTATCTCGTGATGGTATTATTCATTTAAACTTAATTGATTTTCTATTGAGTGAAGAGTTTTAATTAATATGAAAAAAGAAATAAGCAGAAATAATCATTATTTATCACAAATGTATTTAGACGCATGGAAAAATGATAATAATGAGGTCCTAGTATATGAGTTATTAGTTCCAAACGAAAAATGCCCAATTTGGAAATCCAAATCAACAAAAAGTGTTGGAAGTTATGATAGTATGTTTGTTAGATTAAAAAATGGCGTTGAAGTAGATGATATTGAAGAGTGGTTTAAAGATAGATATGAAACTCCGGCAAAAAAATCATTAGAACATGCTATAAACGATGAAAGAATAACCATTGATGAATGGCATTGTTTAATCGATTTTGTTGCTTGTCATATTGTTCGTTCTCCAGCTTTTTTAATTAAAACTTTGGACTATGGTAAAAAATGTGAATCTACTTTTCAAGAAGCAGTAAATAAAATATCAAATATGACAAAAGAAGATTTTATTAAAATTCAAGAGCATTCAAATCATTTAAATGATGAAGATAAGTTATTTCCATTTAAAATGACAAAAATTAGTGAGAACAGTAATAATGTAACTTTTAAAGTAAAAACAATTATAGGAAAACAATTTTATTTATGGAGTATGAAAACTTTATTAGAAAATACTTCTAAAATATTACATAGCCATAAATGGGGAATAATTACAGTTGATAAAAATGTAATATTACCTACTAGCGATGATCCTGTAATTTGTTTAAATTATAATAGTGAATCAGATTATAATTTTGATGGTGGATGGGGTAAAGAAAATAGTAATATATTATTTCCAATATCACCTAATAAAATTTTGTATACGCAGATAGGTACAAAAGTTAAACCGAGATGGAATGTTGGTTATAAAAAAAGTTTGTTATTTAGGAAAATGATAATTGAACATTCTCATAGAAAAATTATTTCAAACTTTGCTGATAAAGATGTTGTTAAAATAAAGAAAAGATATGTAAGTGAAAGTGAATATAAAAGAAAAAAGAAAATGTGGAAAGATTTTCAAAAAAGTTATTTAGAGGAAGAGATAAATTATATAATATAAATTTGTTAGTTACATTTTGACATATGCCAGGTGATAATTAAGTATGTTTAAAATTATTTTAATCTATTCAAAAAAAAGTCACTTTAGGTGGCTTTTTGTAAAATTAACTTGGTAATATCAAAGTTTGTCCAATAGATAAATTATTACTAGTTAGATTATTTAATCTTTTTATATCATCTACAGTAGTGTTATAGGTTCTGGCTATATTGTATAAGGTGTCTCCAGCTTTAACTGTGTAAGTCAGTTTATTATTGGCATTGGTTGGTATTTTTAATATTTGGCCAATACTCAAATTATTGCTTGTAAGATTATTTAAGGTTTTTAAATCATTTACAGTAACACCAAACTTATTAGCAATACCATATAAAGTATCTCCTTTTAAAACTGTATAAGTAGTGGCTGTTTCGGTAGCACTTGTAGATATTACTAATTTTTGTCCAATAGATAAGTTGTTGCTTGTTAAATTATTAAGTTTTTTAAGTTCATCAACGGATAGTCCAAATTTTTGAGCTATACCGTATAAAGTATCGCCGGCTTTGACCATGTATACTTCGTTTTCAACATTTTTAGTTTCATTTTCTTTAGATGGAATAAATAAATATTCTCCAATTGATAAGGTATTACTTTTTAAATTGTTGGCTTCTTTTAATTCGTCAACAGTAACGCCAAATTTTCTAGCTATTCCCCATAGAGTATCGCCACTTTGAACTTTGTAATAGCCTTCTTTTTCTTCCATGCTGTAAGGAACGCCAATATATTCTGCTATTGCTTTTACAACCGCTTCAGCTAATTCTTCCCAATTATTTTTAATTTGACTAACATCGTCCCCAGTTGAATCAACGAAACCGTATTCTACTATAATACTTTCATTATTTGGAGTATCTCTTAAAATATAATAATAATCTTTGGCTGGATTACTTGGTAATCTTCTTTGATAATATTTCCGGACGTTTTGACCAGTTTTTTCGATTTCAGATGCTATTTTTTTAGATAAAGCGTCACTATTGCGAAGGGCATATATAATTTCTGCTCCATCACCACCACCAGCGTTTATATGATTGGATATAAGTATTACATCGTTACCATTTCCATAAAAACTTTGAGCTCGTTTGGGTCTAACTGTCGCATCTAATGTTTCATCTGTAGTTCTAGTCATACTACTATCAATACCTAACTCATCAAATCTTTTTTTCATATATTCACTTATTTTGAGAGTATAATCTTTTTCGGTTATCCCATTACCACTTGTGCCTGGATCACTTCCTCCATGACCGGCATCAATTACGACCTTTTTAGTTGCTCTTTCATCCATTATGAATCACCTAATATAAATTATGTTTTTAAATAAATAATGTGAAAGAGTAGTTATTATAATAAATGTTGTTAATTATTTATTTTTATTTTTAAAATCTTCATACCAAGAACTTAATTTATCTTTAATATCACTAAATAAAGTACTACTTATTTCACCTACGATGGAAAAAGCATTTTTGGTATAAAATACTAATTCATCTTTGGCATCAATAATATCTTGGTAATATTCATCTCCTAATTTTTCTTTAGCAAAATCTTTTATGTTATTAGCACCTTTTTTAATTAATTCACTTGCTTTAGTATAAGCATTACTAACTTTGTCAGAGATAGTTTCTTTGTAATTAGGAAAATGGTTTTCAATTTTTTCATCAATTGTATTGATAAGATTTAATACTTTGGTTTTCCCAGTATCAGTTAGTTCATTAAAAGTAATACCTTTAATTTCGCCATCGTAAAAAATAAAATCGACTAGAGTAATGAAGACTCCTTTAGCTTTATTTTTTATGTCTTCGGTTTTGCCACTTTTCAACAAATTATCAACATTTTTATCGATATTTTCAATTTCATTGATTACTATTTTATCTTCATTAGAATAATTAAGTTCATTATTAGAGTTATTATTTAAAGAATTATTTGAATTAGAATTACTATTTTGGTTTGAGTTAGAATTAGTATTGTAGCTAGTATTGGTATTATTGCTGTTATTGCTATTGTTGCTATTAGTATTGTTATTACTTTGTGAATTATTTGAATTATTAGAATTATTTGAATTTGGAGTTTGGTTTGTATTATTTGTATTACTAGATGAAGTATTATTGTTATTGGTTTCATTATCATTATTGGAATTTATGTTGTTGTTAGAATTATCGTTATCTTTATTATAATTTTCGTTGGTAACATTATTATCATTGTTTTTATTGTGATTAATTTGTTCTTTTTGACCGCATCCTGTTAATAAGACAATAAGCATTAAAATAATAATAATTTTTTTCATAAAACATCACGTATTATATATTATCATAAAATTATTATTTTGTTAATTTCTATCGAAAATTTAAGCAAAAATTACCATATATTAAATTTGATAAAAGTATGCTATAATTATCTCAATAAATTTATTATTTTCTATAAATTATTTTGCACCAAAAACATTTGGTATAAATGAGGTAAAATAATGAATTATAATTATAATTGAGAAAAGTTATAAAAAGGAAGTAGTGAGTAGTATGGCAGTAAAAGATAAAAATAATGATTTAAAAAAAGTTGAAAATGATAAGATTAATATAGTAGTAAAAAATAAAAGAAGAATTATTCCCATCATATTATTGTTGGTATTAATATTAATTGGAATAACCATAATAACAAATAAGAAGGGTGATATATATAAAATTACTTCAAAAAGTTCATTACAAAAAATAATTGAGATTAATGAATTATCAACAGTAAAATATTCTTATAATGCAATTGCTAGAAAATATAATGGTAAAGAGGAAAAAGCCGATAATATAGAATATTATGTAAAATATGAAGGCTTTGTCAATGCTGGTATTGATTTTAATGAAGTAGATATTAAAGTGGATGATAAGAATAAAAAAATTACTATAACTTTACCAGATGTAGAAATACATGATACAAGTGTTGATATTGGTTCTTTAAAATATATATTTGTAACTAAGAAAAAAGAAGAAGATAGTATTTCGCAAGAAGCATATAAATTATGTAAAAGTGATTTGAAGAATAGAGCTGAAAAAGAAGATGAATTAAAAAATATTGCTAAACAAAATGCAATTTCAGCATTAAAAGGAATATTAGATCCTTGGCTAGATTCTTTAAATGAAGAATATGAATTGGAATTTAAATAGGGTGGTGAAATGATGAAAAAAGTTAAAATGGTAATACTTTTGATTCTAACTTTAAGTTTGGTGACAGGGTGTACTAAAAATAAATTTGATACAGAATTAAGTTTAGCTAAAATAAAATCAATTTGTGAGATGGCAACATTAAAAACTTATTATCATAATGTCGCAGTTTTAGAAAAAGAAGCTGGATCAGGATTAGCACATATATTTGAAAAAGATCGGGAAATGTGGGTTGAATATACAGGTATTGCTAAAATTGGAATTGATATGTCAAAGTTAGATATTGATGTAAATGGAAAAACTATAAAAATAATTTTACCGGCAGCAGAAATTTTAAGTTTAGATATTGATACAGATGATTTTTCAAAAGATTCATTTATATATTCAGAAGATAGTATCATTAATAAAAATGAAATAACAGCAGATGATCAAACCCAAGCAATAAATAATGCGCAAGAGAATATGCGAAAAAGTATTGAAGCTAATTCTCAATTGATGACCAATGCTCAAGATAGAGCGAAAGAGCTTATTACTAATTATATTAATCAAATTGGTGATTTAGCAGGTATAGAATATAAAATTGAGTGGTCTTCTAAAAATTAAAGATAATTGGAATAATCTTGTAGAGACTATTCTTTTTAATTTGTAAAAATTATGTTATACTATTTTTAATAGAGTTGGTGAATTATGGAAGATAAAGTTATAAATGAGGATATTGTTATGTTAGATAGTCATAATATTGATAATTTAATAACTGATATTTGTAGAAATGAATTTAATTATAATATAAGAAAAAGGGGAGAAAATTATTATCAAATTGGTAATGTTATAAATGTGTTAAAAAATGATAAAGAATATTATGCTAAAGTTATTGGCTCTTTAGATAAACCTTATGATGTTTATATAAATTTAGATGAAGATGATTTAGTATTGGCGTGTAATTGTCCATGTGAAGAAAATTGTAAACATGAATATGCAGTTTTAATGGCGATAAAAAATCAAGAATATGAAATAGGCAAAGTATTACCAAAAATAGAAGAAAAAGCATTTAATTTGGAGAGTGTGATTGAGGCTATACCAGCAGAGAAAATAAAACAATATTTGTTATCATCTTTAGGGAAAGAAAAGGTATGTTTTGAAATAACAGCTTTTAAGGAATATTTTTGTAAATATTTACCAAAACAAGATTATGAATATTATTATAATAATCTTTATAATAGTTTAGTTTTAGAGAGTGATTTTGAAAAAATAGTGAATAATTATTTAAAGATTATAAATAATTATTTAGCAAATTTAGAATTAGTTGAAGCTTTTAAAATAATTAAAAGTATTATTGAAGCTTATAATAAGGCAAATAAATTAAATTTTGATAATTATATTATTGATATTTTTCCAAAATTAGAAATGTTTTTAAGGATAATTGTTAGAAAAACTGATTCTCAACTGAAAGAAGATATTGAAAATTGGTTTAAAATAGTAAGAGAAAATAATTATTATAATAATTTTTATTTAGAAGATTTAGTAATGATGGTTCAGGAACTATTTTAAAATTATTAATATTTCTTAGTTAAGAAAAATGTATTGAGATAAAATATTAAAGATTCTTGATTTAATTAGATAAATTTATAATAAAATAATTAAATAAAAAAAGTAGAATTTATTAAAAAATGTAAATGCTACTTTTATGGGGAAATTAGTATATAAATCAATATAATTCTTGGCATTTTCCTTGTTCGGGGCGATAAAAACAATGATTTTTATATTTTCCGGCAAGAGGTTGACTATACCAAGTTGATTGACAAGAATTATTACCAGGAGCATAAAACCATAGAGCATGGGTAGCAGGATAATAATATTCTCCTCGTAAGATTCTTTCAGCTAATCTTTTTTCGGTGGTGGTAGGACTTCCTTCAAATAAGGAATTATTAATTCCTGAAAATTGATTTTTTTGGTATATTGCATCAGTTATTGAATCTATATCGGTAAAAGTATAACAATTGGCAACTACGCGATTAACTACAACATTGCCAACCATAAGCATACCTAAATCGCCTTCTGCTAAAGCTTCTGCTCGCATAATTCTAGCTAATAAATCTTTTTCTTTTGTTGTATAATTAATAAGCATAAAAAAATCACCTATTGTATCTTATGCTAGTAATTTTAAAATAATTATGTTATAATCTTTTTGTAACGAAATTTTAAGTGAGTTTTGTTACAAAAATTTTTGCTTTTAGTAAAGTAGGGAAATAGTTCAGTTGGTAGAACGTCGGTCTCCAAAACCGAATGTCGTGGGTTCAAGTCCTGCTTTCCCTGCCAAATGGTAAATAATTTCCAAAAGGAAATAATCATAGATAAAACACAGTAATTTAGATTATTTGCTGTGTTTTAATTTATAAAAATAATCGATTTATGTTGGAAGATTGGTGGTTTTTGATATAAAAATAAAGGTATTAACATATATTAAGATGATTTAGTAAAAATTAATATCATATTTTTAAATTTTATGATATAATCTTTGTGCAAGGGAGTGAAAAAATGAAAGTTATTAAAAAGAATTTACCAAAGGGAGTAAAAAAGAAATTTGCTCGTGTTAAAGGAGTTAAAGTTAAATTTATAGCTAATACTAAACCAACTAAGAAAAAAAATAAATAATAGAGAAGATTGGATAATTAATCTTCTTTTTGTTTGCTTTTTTCTTTACTAGTTGGAGATTCGATATCTTCAAAAAATTTTTCAATACTGGTATTAAGGACAATAGAAATACGATATAAGGTATCTATTGAACAACCAATTTCGCCTTTTTTAAATTCTAAACGACGGGTAAAGTCATAAGATCTTTCAATATCTAAAGCTAATTGTTCTTGAGTTATTCCTGCTATTTTGCGATATTTTTTAATGTTTTTAGAAATAACTTCCATTATATTATCGTTGAATTCAAAATCTCTTTTATATGTTGCCATTTTTATCACCACTTTAATTGTTTCAGTTTTTGTTTAATTTGTCCGGTAATTCATATGTCCTGTTTGCAAGAACAATTGGAATAAAAAAGAATATATGGTATAATTTATGAGGATGTTTTTAGGTGTTATTATGAAGTTAAAAGATGTAAAAGGTGTCGGAGTACAATTAGAAAAAAAATTAAATTCTTTAAATATATATTCTATTACAGATTTAGTAGAATACTATCCTTATAAATATAATTTTATAAATATTGTTAGTATTAAAGAGGTATTAGAAAATCAAAATGTATGTGTCAAAGCTTCGGTTATAGATTCTGGTAATGTTTATTATATAAAGAAAAATTTTAATAGATTGAATTTTCAAGTAATGTGTGAAGAAGAGATAATTAAAGTAACTATTTTTAATCGGGCCTTTTTAAAACAACATTTAACAGTAGGAAAAGAAATTGTTTTAATAGGTAAATATGATAAACTAAAAAAGAGTTTTGTTGCTAATGATATTAAATTTAATATTTCAGAAAATACAATAGAACCAGTTTATCATTTGGTAGAGGGAATTACTAATAAAAATTTAATTAAAATTATAACTGAAGCATTAAATTATTCTCTTTATGATGATTATATACCGGGTTATTTAACGGTAAAGTATAATCTTTTAGATAAAGAGACAGCATTAAAATATATCCATTGTCCTAAAAACGCTAATGAAGTTAAACAAGCTAAGATAAGATTAAAATACGAAGAATTGTTTGAATTTATGTTTAAGATAAATTATTTAAAACAAATTAATAAAAAAGCTAAAGGAATAAAAAGAGATGTTTCAGATACTTCGAAAGATGATTTTATGGCTAAGTTGCCTTTTAAGTTAACGGAAGATCAATTAAAAGCTATAGATGATATATATAATGATTTAACTGATGAAGAAAGAATGAATCGTTTAGTTTTGGGAGATGTTGGTAGTGGGAAAACCATAGTGGCTACATATGCTATTTATGTGAATTTTTTAAGTGGTTATCAAAGCGCTTTAATGGCTCCGACTGAAATATTAGCAATGCAACATTATAATAGTTTATCTAAACTTTTAGAAAAATTTGAGATTAAAGTGGCTCTTTTGACTGGTTCAACTAAACCTAATGAAAAGGCAAAAATATTAGCAGGATTAGAGGATGGAACAATCAATTTAGTTATTGGAACACATGCTTTAATTAATGATGATGTTAAATTTCGGTCTTTAGCTCTTGTTATAACAGATGAACAACATCGGTTTGGGGTTGGACAAAGAAATAATTTAAGCGATAAAGGAATAACACCAGATGTTTTATATTTGTCAGCTACTCCAATTCCGCGAACTTATGCTTTAACTATTTATGGTGATTTAGATCTTTCAATAATTAAAACAAAACCGGTGGGAAGATTGGAGATAATAACTAAATTAAAAAAAGAAAGTGAAATTAAAGATGTATTAATGGCAATGTATCAAGAACTTAAAAAGAATCATCAAATTTATGTTGTATCGCCTTTAATCGAAAGTAATGAGGAGTTAGATTTAAAAAGCGTTTTGGATTTAAAAGAAAAATTTAATATGGCTTTTAATAATAAAGTAAAAATTGAAATCTTGCATGGTAAATTAAAACCTAAAGAAAAAGATGAAATAATGGAACGATTTAAAAATGGTGAAGTTAAAATTTTAATATCTACAACTGTAATTGAAGTTGGTATTGATGTAACAAATTCAACAATGATGGTGGTTTATAATGCTGAAAGATTTGGTTTAGCAACATTGCATCAATTGCGAGGAAGAGTTGGTCGTAATGATTTACAAAGTTATTGTTATTTAATAAGTAATTATGATAGTGAGAGATTAAAGGTTTTAGAAGAAAGTAATGATGGCTTTTATATAAGTGAAAAGGATTTCGAAATGCGTGGTAGTGGTGATTTGTTTGGAGTTAAACAAAGTGGAGAAATGTTATTTAAAATAGCTGATTTAAAGGAAGATTATGAAATATTATTACAAGCTCAAAAAGACTCATTAGAATATATACAAAATAATTATTATTTAGATAATCCATATTACAAAAATTTAGTAAAAAATGTTGAATTTATAAATTAAATAGTAGTAGACACTTTTTTGTTAAATTTTAATTTAGTTAATTGACAAAGAAAAAATATTATAATATTATTAGTATAGCATAACAGACGTTATGCTAAAGATGAACTCTTACGAATTTCAAAGGTGAGAGTGAATCAACCAAAACCCCCTGAAGTTCCCTCGAGAGAGGGAACGCTTTTTGTTTTATAAGGGTTTCTGAGGTTTTTAATTTTTTCTAGATACCAAGCCAGATACCAAAAACCTTTTTTCAGATACCAAATTTATTTTTTATTTAAGTTTATTTAAATACCTAGATTTAAATTATCTATGGTATTTTTTACATTAGTAAGATTGTTTGGAAACATATGAGCATAAGTATCTAATGTTTCTTTAGTACTAGCATGTCCTAAATACTTAGATACAGTTGTTACTGGTTGACCAGTATTAATTAATAGAGATGCACAACTATGTCTAAAAGAGTGTAGTGGTATTCTTCTAATATCAGCACTTTCAGCAATTCGTTCATTTATTCTATGCATCATACCAAATGTTAATGGATCTAATTCTCCAAATATAAACCATTTTTCATTAAACCCATAGTATTTCTTCTTTTCATTATAAAGATTTATTAAATCGTTATATAATACATCAGTAAGAGGTAATGTCCTAATACTTTTAGAAGTTTTAGGTGGTGTTAGTTCATAATACTTTTGACTATCTTTAATACTATTAGCTTGTTTAGTAATAGATACTAATTTATTATTCCAATCTATATCAGACCATTGTAGTCCACGACATTCACCACGACGTAATCCACAATAATATAACATTTCAAACATTGTCTTATCATTTAAATTAGTAGCACCCGTAATATATTTTTGAAATTCTTCAAAAGTATAAACATCTTTTTCTTCTTTCATCTCATTTGGATCTTTGAAGAACTCTATTTTCTTATAAAAACGCATTAAATTAATATCATACATTTTCATACCCCAGTTAAGAATAATTTTAAGAAATTTTTGAATATCATTTCTACTAGAACATTTAATAGGTTTATCCCATAATTCTTGTTGAAACTTGTGATATAGACTACCATCCATATCCTTTAACTTAACATTTTCAAAACTAGTAAAATATCTTCTTCTTTTTAAATATGTTTCCATAGTTCTTCTACGAACTTTATTTTTTTGTGATTCAATATATTGGTCGGTAAGAGCACCAAATGTCATATCCATATCTCCACCAAATTCAACCTTATTATTTAAAAACTCTCTTTCAGCATTCATTGCATCTAGTTTAGTTTTATATGCTTGTGAAAATTTCTTCTTCCATTTTCCACTCTTATCTTTTTCGTTCCAATAATATTTATATTTACGACCATCTTTAGTCCATTGATTTTTAGGTAATTTATATATTCCCATATATCGTTCCTCCTTTGTTGGAATTTATAAATATACCAGTTCGTAACAACATTATTTTATCATATAAACTGATAATATTATAAATTATCTCTCTAAATCATTTTTTGATTTTGAATGTTTTTTTAAATAATCTCTTGTTGTATCAATAGCATAATCAATATCATTTGCTTCATACCAAGTATATGGTATATGAAGAATATCAAATACTTTAGAAGTAAGAGAATATATTTTATTTTGAATTTTTTCTTTAAATAATTTAAATTCATTAGATAATTTTTGAAATCTTGTTTTCCAATCATTTATCTCATTATCTTTTTCATAAATAATTTGTTTTTGATTACTAATAATCTTATTTTGTTCTTTATAGGTTTTTCCAGATTTAAAATCATTTACTTGTTTTGTGAGTGATTTAATCTCTAAATCTTTTCTTAAATTATCTTCAGCAAGTTCTTTTGAATAAGTAGATAGATTATATATATCTTCATCTTTATATTGCTTAATAAGACCTTTTTTAACAGGATTTAAAATATCTTTAGAAGTTTCTTTATCAACTTTATCAATAAACTCATTTTCGCTTTTATTTGCCTCTTTTAATAGTTCATTTTCTTTTCGTATTTTTTTGTTTAAAGCATTTAATTCTTTTTGTTGTTTCATAGCATTAGTTAAATGAGTTTTATCTCCACCAATTTCTCCTCTAAATAGGTTATAACCTTTAGATTTAATAAATTCGTTATAATCATCTTGTAAAAGAGTATAAGATGCATTACCACCTTTTTGTTTCCAAAATTGATCTGAATTTAAAAATTTACCTTTAACAGTTTCATAAATATTTTTTCCATTCTCATCTTTTTTTTGAATAGGTACTAATTTATTTTCTCCCTTTTTATTAGTTATCTCATGTTTTAATTGATGACCATTTTCATCTAGTTCAAATACTTTTCTTTTAACTTCATTAACTACTGGTGTAAAGTAAATATGCATGTGTGGTGTAGATTCATCAAGATGTATTGCTGCATATCTAATATTTTCTTTACCAACATAATCAGAAATAAAGCTAAGACTTTCATCAAAGAATCTTCTTATTTCAGTAGGTAATTGATGTTCTTCATCTATAATTACATGTCTAATTGGTTTGCTAGCATTATCTCCAGTTTTGTAAACTTCACCAGTATCTTTAAATTCCATTCCATAATGCTCAAAGAATTCTTGACCACTTGATATTATTAGTCCATTTAATACCTTAGTATTTTTTTTATTTGGATTATAGTTTATATTGTTAGAGTAAAGATAATCATAAGTTGAACTAGCAAGAGTAGGACCATCATAATTTATTAATTCTATATTATATGGAGTTCTAGTGTTATCATATTTGCCTGATCCTTTTCGTTCTTTTAATTCTTTATCTAATCCACCAATATCTGATGCTTTAAATTTCTCTAATCGTAGTGCTTGTTTACCTGAGTACATTTATTTTTTCCTCCTTTCAAATCTGTTTTTAAAATAATACTCTATCTCACTAGGGCATAATTATATGCCCAACCGTGAGCTAAGGAATATTCCTTAGAATCCTTTATGCTTGTAATAGCTAGAGCCAATATTTGTTTGCTCAAATAAAGGCATCCCCTATTACAAGATTAATTAAATGATATACTATATCCTTTAATTAATTGATAATGAATTCACTATCGCCACTTCCAACCTAACAGGTCAGAACGTGCCACGTTTATTCATTATTTTCTGAAGGTTCTTCATAAGTACAATGCCATAATCTTTGATTACCATTTCTTTTATTTGTTATATGAAGACCTTCGTGCTCCAACACTTTCAAATTTCTTTGAATTAAGCCTCCAAGTTGTGTTGGAGTTAATAAAATATTTGTTTTAGATAAAATATCTGATATTGTATAATCAAAATCTTTTTTAGAAACTGCATATTTTATAAATAGGAGTAGATTATAATCAGTTTCATCATTTGTATTCTCATCGACAACACTGAATGTTTGATTATCATTTCGTTTTAAATTCAATTCTAATCTACCTAAATCTCTGCCTTTATAATCTAAAGTTAGTTTATTATAATCATTTCTTGATTCCTTTAATTTAATAATTCCAGATACATCAGCATTTAATCCAACACTACCCATAGTGTCATCTCTTTTATTTAAATGATGAGTAACAAGTAATGTGATATTATACTTTTTACATAATTCTTTTAATTTTCTAAATACAACATCATTTATTTCTTGATAGTTATTTAAATCATAACTAGTATCAAATTTTATATCTTTTAACATATCAATAATCACAAATAGTTTTTGATTATTGGATGCTAACTGATGAATATCATATTCAATATCTCTAATATAAAAATCTGATATATCATCTGAATCTATTATGTGAAGTTTATCTAATTTAGGCTTTAAATTCATTAACTTAAATCTTGTTTCTAATTGATTTATATCTCCCTCTGTGGTAATATATAAGACATGAGAGGGATTTACTTTAAATCCTAAAAAATCTTCTCCAGTAGTAAGAGAGAAGGCAAGTTGCTGAGCGAACATTGACTTGCCAACCTTAGGATGAGATACAAGTAGATAAACTCCATTTGATATCATTAGGTTTTCGACGATGATATCTTTTTTTGTGCTTTCTTTTATTTCAGTTAATTGTTTCATTTGTATCTCCTTTCTTACAATTATTTAATTAATTCTTTACTAGAAACTCTAGATTCTAAATAAGGTATATCAATATCAAAGAATGCTACAACTTCTTTAGTTGGAACAACAGACTTTGGAATAAGATAACCTTGTTTTTCTAACTTATCTTTTATTTTCTTTTTAGCCTTTAGTGCAGAATTTCTTCCTAGATGTCCTAACTTCATAATATCTTCTAGGGTGCACCATTGCTTAGCGATTAAATTTAATGTTTCTTCTGCAGACATATTTTTTTCCTCCTTCCTAATTATTTTTTTGTGGTGATACATAAATGTAATATGTATCATCTAAAGAACTATAAATAATATATTTCTTCTTTCTTAATTCTCTAAATGCTAGAGCAACATCTTTTCTACTATCATTACTAAGAGAGTAGAGGTCGATATTCTCTAGTTCATCATTAGATCTAACTAATAGAGAGTTAAGCATACCTATAGCACTAACTGACAAATCTTTAGGTATTACATATTCATTAGTAGTTTGTTTCTTTAGTAATTTCATACAAATTCTCCTTTCTATAATTATGTCCGATATTAAGGACAATTTAAATATAACATTGTCCGAAAAAGATGTCAATACTTTTTGTCCGAAAATATAGACAAATTGATAAAAAAGTGTTAAAATCAAATTGTGAAGGAACAAAAGGGAAGAAAGAAGTGATTAAATGAACTCAGAAGAACTTAAAAATTTAATTGAATCTGCAAGAGTTGAAAAAGGAATTTCTCAAAGAGAACTAGCTAAATTAACTGGTATAAGTAGAAGTACATTAAATGATTTAATTAATGGAAAAATAAAAAAAGTAGATATTGATGATCTACGAAAGATTGCTGAAACGTTAGATATGTCATTGCAAAAATTATTAAAAGTTGCAGGCTATGATGAAATGCTTTTCTATTTTTCTAAAGATAAATATGCAAATAAATCTAGTAAAGATTTAAAAGAAATGATTAAAACTTACGAAGAATCTCAAAGAGAATTACTAGAATTTGATACTGAAAAAAGAAAAAAAGTAAGTGATGCAAGACAAAAACTATTTTATACAATAGAACATCTACAAATAATGAAAGATAATAAAGATAGTTTATATACAATAGATAAAGCAATAGAAGATATTAAATATGCTTTTGATGAATTAAAATTTGCAGAACATAAATATGATTATAGTAAATTACCAAAGAAAAACTAATTTATAGAACGAGAAATCCAAAAAATTCGTTCTAAAAAAGAATATAAAACGAAAAATCCAGAAAAATCGCTTTAAGAAAAAATTTGAAAGTGAAGAGGTGAGAAAATGAGAACATTAGTTAAATAAGTATGGCATAAACTTTGATTATGCCGAAAAAAGGAGGCATAATATGTTAGAAATAAAAGATTTAAATATATCTATTAATGATAGATATTTAATTAAAAATTTAAATTTAATACTAAATAATGGTGATAAACTTGCTATCATTGGTGAAGAAGGAAATGGAAAATCCACTTTATTAAAATCAATTTTAGGTATTTGTGAATATGCTGAAATTAGTGGAAATATTAATCTAAAAGGCAATAGAATTGGTTATTTAGAACAATCTATTAGTACTGATAAATTAGATAAAAGTGTATATGAATTTTTGTTTATTGATGAAAGTGATTATTATGATAAGATTAATAATTTATATAAATACCTAGATTTGATTAATTTAACTGATGATATTTTAAAACAAAAAATAAAAACATTATCAGGTGGTGAAAAAGTTAAAATTAGTATTTTAAAATTACTATTAAATGAATATGATATTTTATTTTTAGATGAACCTACTAATGATTTAGATATTGAAACATTAGAATGGTTAGAACAATTTATTAATAATACGAATAAGCCAATTATGTATGTTTCACATGATGAAACATTACTAGCTAATACTGCAAATATGATTTTACATTTAGAACAAATAAAAAAGAAGACAGAATGTAGACATACATTATTAAGAACTGATTATGACACTTATGTTGAACAAAGACTTAGAAAAATTGAAAAACAAACACAAGTAGCAAAATCTGAAAAAAGAGAATTTAATAAACAACAAGAAAAACTACAAAGAATAATGCAAAAAGTTGAACATCAACAAAATACAATCACAAGAGCAGATCCACATGGAGCTCAAGTTTTAAAAAAGAAAATGCATTCATTAAAATCACAAGAGAGAAAACTAGATGAAACTGAATTAACTGAAGTACCAGATGTTGAAGAAAGTATAAGTTTTTCATTCGAAGAAGTTGAAGTGCCAAGAACAAAAAATATAATCAATTTAAATATAGATGAATTAAAAGTATCTGATAAGGTATTATCTAAAAACATAAAGTTAGATGTAATTGGCAATGTACATTTATGTATTATAGGTAAAAATGGTGTTGGTAAATCTACACTAATTAAATTAATTTATAACGAATTAAAAGATAGAAATGATATTAAGGTTGGTTATATGCCACAAACTTATGATGAAATCTTAAATAATTATAAATATGTATTAGATTTTGTATGTCCTAATGGTAGTAAAGATGAAATTACAAAAGCAAGAATGTTTTTAGGAAATATGAAATTTACTCGAGATGAAATGATTAGTAATATTAAAGATTTAAGTAATGGGACTAAAGCAAAACTATTTCTTATTAAATTAGTATTAGATAAATGTGATGTTTTAATACTTGATGAGCCTACAAGAAATGTTAGCCCATTATCAAATCCCGTTATTAGAAAAGTTTTAAAAGAATATAAAGGTACTATAATTAGTGTATCTCATGATAGAAAATATATTAATGAAGTAGTAAATGCTCTTTATATTCTAACACCAGATGGATTAGTGAAAGAAAGATAAGGAGGTATCTATGGGAAAGGTAGTATTAGTATGTGGTAAAATTTGTAGTGGTAAAAGCTATTATTCAAAACAATTAAAAGATTCATTAAATGCGGTAATAATCTCACCAGATGAAGCTACTTATGAATTAATAAATAATGAGCAAGGAGAATTTTATAATGTATTCTCAGAAAGATTAAATAAGTACTTAACTAGAAAAGTTGGTGAAATTGCTAAGGCAGGGGCTAATGTAATTTTTGAAAGGGGACTATGGTCAAGTAAAGATAGAAAAGAGATAAAAGAATATTATAAAAATAATGGGGTAAATTGTGAAATACATTATGTATGTGTTGATGATGATACTTGGAAACAAAATATTCAAGAAAGAAATCAACGAGTATTAGATGGTAATGGTGGTTCTGATTTTTATTTAGATGAAGGATTAATGAAAAAACTAGAATCTAAATGGGAAGAACCTACTGAAGATGAATATGATGTTATTTATAAATTAGAAAGATAAAATAGATATGACACAGTGACACTATAAATGTGTGTAGGGCACTCACAAACAGTGTGTCATTGTGTCATATAATAATACAATTAGAAAATTTTGTGATATAATTGTATTAGTGAAGTGCTTGTACATGGCTTCGGTCTTTTTGTACGGCACTTTTTTTGGAGGTATTATATGAGCAATGTTGTAATTAAAAATTGTAATAATATAAAAGAAACATCAATAATTATAGAAGAAGGTAATTTGAATATTAAATTTGCTATTAATGGTACTGGTAAATCTACTATTGCTAAAGCATTATTAAAAAAGGATGAAGATTTATCTTTATTAAAACCATTTGGAAAAGAGGAAATACCATATGTCGAATGTAATCCAAATATTGATAATGTGGAATTATTTGATAGTGATTTTGTAAATAAAGTAGTATTTAACGGAAGTAATGTAATTGAAAATGCATTTGAAGTATTTATTAAGTCAGATAAATATGATGAACAGCGAAATAATATTAATAGTTTATTACATGAATTAAAACAAAAGATTATAGGAAATGAAGAACTCAATAAACTTAATGAACAATTAATCAAATTATCTTCAAAGATAAACTATAAGAAGGAAAAAAATACCATTGATTCAAGAGGAATGTATTCTAGTATAAAAACTGATAAAAATATTTTTAATATCCCAAAAGAATTAAATAAATATTCATTGTTTTTGTCTGATAAAGAAAAAAACATCTTATGGTCTGAATGGAAAAATAAGGGTAAAACTTATGATTATGGGGAAATATGTCCTTACTGTGCAGAAAAATTTAGTGAAGATCATGAAAAAGAAAATGAAGCATTTAATTCATATTATTCAAAAGCAAATGTTAGCAATTTAACCGAGTTTTCAAATATTATTGATAATACCAAAACATACTTGAATACCGATAATTTTAAAAAAATTGAAAAGTGCATAAAGGAAAATATTCCAAATACAGATAAATACTTAATATTTACAAAATTTATGTCAGAAGTAACATATTTAAAAGAAAAAATATATAATATCACTACTTTTGATTCTTATAAAGTGGAAAAAAGTGATATTTCAAATTTATCTAATATACTTTTAGATTTAAAAATAAGTACTAATGATCTTGAATATTTTAATAATGAAAATTTAATTAAGTCTATTGATATAATAAATAGTTCAATTACTGAAATGCTAGGAAAAATTTCAGATTTACAAAAAGAAATTGTAAAAATGAATAGTCTTGTAATATCTAAAATGTCAAGTTGTAAAAAGGAGATAAATAGTTTTCTAAAATTGGCTGGATTTAATTATGAATTTGACATAGTTAAAGATGGTGATGAAAAAAATTCTATAACAGTTTTAAAGTATGTTAATAGTGATAATGAAAAGATACAAGTATCTGATATAGAAAAACATTTGAGTTGGGGAGAAAAAAATGCATTTGCTTTAGTTTTGTTTATGTATTATGCATTAAGTAAAAATCCAAATTTAATCATATTAGATGATCCAATTTCTTCTTTTGATGGTAATAAGAAATATGCGATTATTAATAGACTATTTTGTAATAAAGGAGATTATGAAGATAGTTTTTACAACAAAACAGTTTTAATGCTAACACATGATTTTGAACCGATAATAGATTTTGGAATAAACCATAAACCTACAAAAGAAACTAATATGTGGTATTTAAAAAATAATAACGGTATAATTCAAGAACAAAAAATAAATGTTTCTTCTGATGTTTTATCAACTATAAAGTTTTATTACAATGAATCAATCAATGAAGATAATAATATAATTTCTAGAATTTGTTTTTTAAGAAAATATTTAGAGCATATATCTACTAAAAAAAAGAGTGAAGAAAATGCATACAATATTTTATCTTCAATTATACATGGAGACAATTTAAGAAAGAAAATAGATGATGAGCAATATGAAGATTTATCAGTTGATGAAATAAAAAACGGAGAAGAATGGATAAAACAATTTATAAAAACGTTTGATAGCAACAAAATATTAAGAGATAATATTAACAATAAATATATTTTAGATAGTTATAAAACTGAAACAAATAATTATATTAAAATTCAGTTGTTTAGAGTTTATTTAGAATCATCTGATAACAGGAATAAACTAAAAGAAAGAAATAGTATAGTATTAAAATATATTGATGAAATATATCATATTGAAAATGATTACATATTTTCTTTAAATTTAATTAAATTTGATATAATACCTGATTTTATAATAAATAGTATTGATGAATTTATGTCTAGTGAAATAGAATAGATAATGTTGTAAATACATTGAAGTTCATAAAAAATGATATTATTTTCTAGATACCAAAACCAGATACTAAATGTCAAAAATTAAGTTATTTTAATAAACTTTAGTAAATTTAAGAAAATGAAAAAGCCTTATTTTATAAGACTTTAGACAATTATTAAATTGTTACGAACTGATATTTAGATTTCCCCCTGAAGGAGCCGAAAGGCTCCATTTTTGTTGAAATTACAAGGGTTTTTAATAATCAAAATCAGTTTAGGTAATAATTAGGTAATATTTTTCAATAAAAAAAGAATGGTAAGCCAAAATAGACTTACCATTTTTTTAAATTATAACGACATTTCTATATCGTTTTCTTCTTCTAAATTTGTATCAACATCTTCTTCAATTTCAGTATCAATATTTGATTTATCTTCCTCTTTATCTTTTAAATTTTTATTTATAAGAGTAACAATATCTTCTAATCTATTTTGATACATATGAGAATAGGTGTTAAGAGTTTCATCAATTTTAGTGTGTCCTAGATATTTAGCAACTAAAGTAATATTAGCATTGTAGTTAATTAAAAAAGAGGCACAAGAATGTCTAAAATCATGAATCCTAATTTGTTTTACTCCTGCCTCTCTACAATTCCTATTTTTTCTTGTTCTAATTGCATCTTTATGAATAGGTGTATCATTTCCAAATACAAACCATTCTTGACTAAAATTAGTAAATTTCTTTTGATAATCATATAACTTCTTTAAATCATTGAGTAATAAATCATTTATAGGTAAATCTCTATTACTATTTTGAGTTTTAAGAGGGCTTAATCTATAATTATCAATATTATAAATTGATGGAATTTGTTTGTGAATTTTCATAATTTTATTACTAAAATCTATATCTTTCCATTGTAGCCCACGAAGTTCACCTTTACGAAGTCCCATATAATATAGAGTTTCAAAAAGAGGTTTAAAAACTATATCATCTTCAACAGAAATAAATTTTTCAAATTCTTCTATTGTAAAAAACTCCATTTCTTTTTTTAATTCATTTGGATTAGTAAAATTAGTCATTTTATTATAGACAGGAGTAAAGTTAAAATCATACCATCGTGTACCAAAATTTAAAATTGCTTTTACAAATTTAAATAAGTCATTTTTATAAGAAGTAGCAAGTGGCAATTTATTTATTTCTTTTTTCCATAGTTCAAAATGTTTTATATTGAAATCCCTTAATTTTATTTTATCAAATAGTTCTAAATATTTAATTCTATCACGATAAGTTTTAATTGTACTTTCTCTAACTTTATCGCTTTGATATTCGTAAAATGCTAAATATAAATCTTTAAAAGTCATATCTCTATGATTTATTGTTTGGTCTAGTGATAACAAAAATTGTCTTTCAGCTTCTTGAGCTTCTTTTTTAGTCATATATTTTTTAGATCTATATAATTTATTAACACCATCAAGACCTTTATAGTAAGTAGAGAAAAACCATTTTCTACCATCTTTAGTTTGGTCTTTTGGCTTTGCTTGAAAAATTGCTATAAAACATCACCCTTTCTTTTTTATATTTCAATTTCAAAATCATCTTTATCTTTTTCCTCATTTTTATCGTAATCATAATTATCATTGTTAATTGCATCAGCTAGATCTTCATAATCTTCAATATATTCTTTTGGCTTTCTACCTAAAACTTTATCTATGGCATCACATAATTTTTGAAATCTATTTTTCCACTTATTTATTTCTTTTTCTAACTTATCTTTTAAATTTTCAACATTACTTTTTAGAATATCTACTAATTCGTTTAATCTACTTATTTCTTCCTTTTGTTCTTTAATAGTGGTCTTTTGTTCTTTTATAATTTCATTTCTTTTAATAAGTTCAGTATTACTTTTGAAAGAATCATTTTCTTTTGATAATTTATCTATCATTAAATCTTTATTGGTATTATCAGTATTTAAAATAATAATCTTCTTTTGTAAACCTTTGGTATATTTTATAATCTTTAAAACATCATCTTCTTTATAACCACCAATTTTTCTTTTAACAGGATTTAATAGTTCTTCATTATCTTTTGAATTTTCAATGTTTTTAAGCCCATTTTTAGAGTTTTCTATAATCTTTAAGGTATTTTCCTTTTCTTTATTTAATTCTTCTAATTCAGCCTTATTTTCTTCTATTTGATACTCTAATTTTGTCTTGTGTTCAACATTTGCTCCAATGTTACCACGATCAAGATTAAATCCTCTTTCTTTTATAAACTTATTAAAGGAATTTTGAATTGTAAAATAAGAATTTTTTCCACCTCTATCTCTCCAAAACTGATCGTTATTTAGGAATTTACCTTTTACAACTTCATATTTAATTTTTCCTTTATCATCACGAAGTAGTTTTGGTACAAGAGTGCTTTCACCTTTTTTTGTTATAACTTCTTCCTTAACTACATTTCCATTATTATCTTTCACATAACATTTTCTTTTTACTTCATTAACAATAGGCATGAAATATGCTTGTAGGTGAGGTGTATCTTCATCATAATGCACTTGTGCAAGTATAATGTTTTCCTCGCCAACAAGTTCTTTTAAATAGTCCATACACGAATCGAAAAAATAACTAACTGCTTGTGGTATATCTTCTTTGGATTTAATGTAAGGTACTTTGATAGCTTGACCTTTCTTATTTCCTTTTTTATAAGTTCTACCACTATCTACAAATGTCATTCCAAGTGATTCAAAAAATTCAGGACCACTTGTAAATGTAATTCCATTTAGTAAATTTGTATTTGGTCTTTTCAAATATTCTATATTATTTCTTTCTAATCTTTTTTTGACTTCTTGATACAAATTTTTTTCCATAATAGGTACATATTCATAATTAAATTGTTTTCTATCTTTATCATAATTGCCTGTACCTTTTCTATCATTCATTTCAACACCAATATTATATAAATCGCTACTCTTAAAATGATTTTCTATTCTTACTACTTGTTTACCATCATACAATATTTAATCCTCCTTTGCCTGTTCTTCTTTAGTAAAGGTCATATAATGACCTATCTCACTAGGGCATAGCCCATCGTGAGTTTAGGGAAGTTCCCTAAAAACCCTTTTCTTGTTTTTCGCAAATGCCTAATCTTACGAAAAGGCAAATGCTACAAACAAGTTAAAGAATAACTATCTACTAGATACTTATTCTTTAATAAATTTTTTAAAATGATTTTAAAAAATTGTAAAAATATTCACTATCGCCACTTTCATTTTCTAACGAAAACAAAACGTGCCTCGTTCATTTTTTACTTAACTTTTTAGAAAAAAGCTATCAAAAACTTATACGAAAATTATTCATTTTCGTAATTCGGTTCTTCATATTTTGCATAATAAATTCTTTCTTCGCCTGTTCTTTTTTGTTCAATATGAAGTCCTTCTTTTTCTAGTTTATCTAAATTATTTTTTACTAATTTTCCAAATACTGATGGAGTAATTAACAATTTTAATTTACTAGCTATCTCACTCATAGTAAATGAAAATTCTTTTTGAGTAATTGCATAATTTAGAAATAAAACTAAATTATAATTTAAATCTTCACACTCGACTTCTGATAGTTCAAATGTTAAATTATCTTTTCTTTTTAGAACTAAATCTAATCCCTCATAATCTCTACTTTCATAATTTAGAAATAATTTATTTTTAATATTATTATCTAATTTTAAAGTTATTTTTCCATCAACAGAGCCATCAATAGCTGTACTACCAAGTGATGTATTGTTCTTATTTAAATGATGAATTAAGAGAATTGTAAAGTTATATTTTTTACATATTTCTCTAAATTTAGGAATTACAACTTGTCCTATATCTTGATAATTATTTATATCATAACCATTATTTAAATCTATTCCATTAAACATATCTATTACTACGAATCTACCTTTTAATTCAAGAGCAAAGTTTTGAAATTCTAGTTGTAAATCCATTAAATTTAATCTTCTACCTTTATTTAAATCTGGTTGTACAAATTTAAAATTATCATCAGTAAAAGACAATTTCATCTTATCTATTCTCTTAACCATTTGCTCTGAATCCATTTCTGTGCTAATATATAAGACAGGAGATGGAGTAGTTTTAAATCCTAAAAAATCTTTACCTGTTGCTATGGAGTTGGCAAGTTGTAGAGCAAATAATGACTTACCAACTTTAGGTCTTGCAACTAGGCAATATAATCCATTGGATTTTAGTAGGTTATCAACTATGAAGTCTTTTTTTGTTGTCATTTTTCTCATTTCACTTATACTTAACATTGTTCATTTCCTTTCTACATCGTTACTTCTTTAGCCATCTTTTGAAGATAACCTATATTTATTTTTAAATAACTTACAACTTCATTCATAGGAAGTAATTTACTAGGTAGTTGATAACCTTTATTGATAAGATCAACTCTAATTTCATTTTTTAATTTCATGGCACTATTTTTTCCTAATCCTGTAAGTTTTCGTAAATCGTTTAAATCACACCATTGTTTAGATATTAAATTTAAAGTCTCTTTTGCATTCATTTATTCACCTCGCTTTCTACCTACAATAAGATAATAGATGTTTTCATCTATGATGGTTTTAGTGTTCCCAACAACTCCCTTTAAGGATGTATATATAGTTATTAGCCATATATGTAACGAAGATTTTAGATAATCTACAACTCTCGTGCCAATAGAGATATTTGAGCCTTGCATTTGTTTAACGAGTCGGCATATATCGGCGATTTCCAACTCTATTTAGTTGTCAAAGAACTAATATAGTTAAGAATGATGTATTTCGCACCATTCAGTTCAAGTATATAACCATTTTGAACTAATGTCAACAACATTTGAACCATTTCGTGCAAAAATATTAAAATATATTGTAATTTAGTTCAAAATAATGTATAATCAATAGCGAAAGGAGTTAATTTGTCTTATGGATAAAGAAAGAAAAACAGTTGGTCAGTTGATAACTGAGGGTAGAGAAAAATCAGGTTTATCAAAGAATCAACTTGGAGAACTAGCTAAAGTAAGTCATACTGAAATTGCTAGAATAGAATCAGGCGAAAGAGAAATACCTAATCCTAAAACTTTAAGAAAAATAAGCAAATTTATTGGTGTCAATTATAATGATTTAATGTATGCTTCAGGTTTAGGAGCACAAGTTAGTCCATTAAATCCATATTTAATTGAACACTATACTAAACTAAAAGGCGAAGATCTAAAAATGGCTTTAAATAGTATTGAGGGTAATATTAAAAATAATGAAATTGTAATAAATTCATTAAAAGAATCAGTAGAAGAAACCAAAGATGACGAAAAGAAAGAAGTATTACTTGAGACAATAGAAGATTTAGAATATCAAAATGAAACTAATGAACATATTTTAGATTTACTAAATAGTCAAGCTATAAAGGAGTTTAGAAATGGTCAATAGTATAAAAAGATTAAATAAATTTCAAATAGTAGGTTTTATTATTCAAGTTATTTCTTTTATTGGTTGTTGTTTTAAAATTGATGCTTTTACAAATTGGTTTTGGATTGGTACTTCATTGATAATTATAGGTGGAATATATTTTATTGATTTTTGGGGAAAAGAAGGCAAGACTCGTTATAAAAAACTAGATAAAAAAAGAGATAAGAATCTCACAAGAAAAACATCAGAATTTATATTCTTTCTAGCTGTTGTTCAAGCTATGTTAGTTAGTTCAGCATTTATAGTAGAATTTTTAATTAAAGATTTTTCTAAAAGATTTTCCACTATTACAGGCATATTTATAATAACTACTTTATGCTTAATTATAACTTTAATAGTTGTAGAAAAAACTTTTAGACAGGTAGATCTAATCGCTACACAAAATGATAAAATTAGAAAATGACATCAATGACACGAAAAATTGGGAGTACCCCACCCAAAAATTGCTGTCATGCTGTCATAAGTCATAAATAAAAATAGTATGATTTCAAAAAAGATTTCATACTATTTTTTTGAGAAAGTAGGGCTTGGTACTGCTAATTACTACTTAATTTACTACTAATTTCTATATATTATTATCATTCAAGCAATAATATATAGTTGCTAATCTTAATATGATCCAAATGATTTCATTATTTACATTAGATTTTTTTACTAAACTCGTAACACAATATTCTTTTAAATATTCTATTTGAACAGGTAATTTTAAACTTCTACCATTATCATTTATTAGTTTACAAAGTAAATCATCTGCAATTAAATCACCATCTGACACAATTGTGCTATCATTATCTTTTGTAAAGAAATCAGTTATATCATCAACTTTTCTACTTATACTAGAAAACTTTTCTTTTGTATAAATCGGTTTTAATAATTCTAAATATTTATTTAATAATTTTTCTAAAACCTCATCAATTTCTTTACTAGATAATTTTTTAGTATTGTCAATTAAACTACTTAATTCGTAATGATATTCGATACCATCAATAATTTTTAATTTACTACTAATATTTTCACATACTACATCAACATATTCATTTAAATTTTTCATTTTTAGCTCCTTTTCTTTAAAAATACCCACTTTCTAGCACTTTTTTTCGTCATATTTTTCTCTTTATTTACAATATACTAATCATAACTTACTACATAGTTAGTATGGTTAGATTAGAATAAACTTATTACAATATTAGTAAGTTATAAAGAGAAAGGATGTGATGATAATTAAAGTCATTAAATATGAGAATCAAGCTCGTAAAATTCTAGCCAATAATATTATTTATTTTAGATTAAAAAAGAATTGGTCTCAAGAAGATTTTGCAGATGAACTTGGGACAACAACTACTTATGTATCTAATTTAGAAAATGCTAGAAGAAATGCACGAATTGATTACATTGGACACATTGCTGATACTTTAGGTGTTTCAATAGAACAATTATTTATTGATAGACCACCTATTGAAAATCATCGCATACCAAGACGATAGGAATAATTAAAATTATTCTTTTTTTGTGCCATTTTAATTATAATAGATTATTTCAATATTATCAACTTTGTAGTATAATAGAATTGAAAAACAAATGTAATTTGTAGAAATGGAGTAATTATGAAAAAAATATTAACTATAATAGGAACTATTATTTTATCTTTAACAATAACATTTATATTTGCTGAAACATTTAGCTTATACCATTTTGGAACTATCCCAACATTTACAACATTTACTTATTTACTTTTTATATTTTGCTTTATAACTTATATTTTATTATCATTGATTTATATAATTAGTAAAAAGATAAAAACGGAAAAAATAGGTATTAAGAAAATAATAAGTTTAGTTTTATTCTTTGTATCATTACTTTTAATTTTAGGATTTATGGTAATCTTAAATCTTGATTGGATAACTTATTATTCAAATTATCCGTCTGCTCCTTTTTATGTATATATTATAGTAAGGAGTTTAGAATTTTTATTACCTAGTATTATACTTATAATTGTAGGAATAGTTTTATTATTAAAAAATAAAAAAAGCAATAAATAGTAATTTGTA
>CANQTA010000016.1 GCA_947626655.1 uncultured Bacilli bacterium | reverse complement strand
AGTTTGTTAATACCAATGGTATTAACAAATATCTTACCAAGATTAATTCTTGGAGAAAGAGAGCTAAGCTTATGAAAAATAAGAAAGTAATAATAAGCTTAGTGGGAGTCTTAATAATGTTACTGTTAATAATAAGTGCAACATATGCTTATTTTAGTGTAACAATAACTGGTAATGGTAGTAAGACGATGATCACAGCGAATACACCAAAAAAACACTCATTATCAGTAAGTACATTGTATGATGATATACATATCCATGTTGATAATGAAGATATGAAATTAGCCAATATAGGAAGTTATTATGGAGCTGTAAATGACAATAGATATGAGAAAACAAAAGAAGAAGGAACCCATAATATAATCGAAGTATCATCTAAAGGGATGGAAAACATTAGATATAGTTGTAGTGGTAATATCAAAGTAACACTAGAAACCAAAGAAGGTAGTATGGGGAGTGTGTTAGAAAAAGAAGATGTATTGTTATATTTAAAAGGTTTAGGTTTAGATGAAACATTAGACTTAAGTACTTTAAAAGTAAATAATACCAAAATATATAAAACAAGCTTTGAAATAGATGGAGATAGTAGTGATTATTTAAGTGCCATAGTAGAATTAGTAAATAAAGAAAGTTATCAAAACTATTTAACTAATAAAATATTAAATATCAAAATAGAAGCCGAGAATATGGTTTGTCGAGAGAACGGAACTTATAAATATATGGTTAAATTAAATAAATCAATAAGAGAAATGCAAAATGGTAAAGAAGTAAATAAAGGTACTGTATCACAATTTTATGATGATGAAGGTATGTATCAAAAGATACAAAATATTTATTTAGTAGATTACATAGACACTTCTAAAGCCATCAAAACATGGGAATTAGGAGATAAGGATAGAGGAACCAAATCAAATGAAGTAATGGGCTGGTTAGAGACAACAGCAGATATAGAAGATAGTTATGATTTATATATTGGTTCAAATGGACCAATGCGCGCACCAACAGATATGACTTATGCTTTTTATAACTTTACAAATTTAAAAAAGATATCAGGTGATGCTTTAGATACCAGTGAAGTAACAAGTATGGCTAATTTATTTAATAGTAATACTAATTTAGCTGATATAGCTGCATTAACTAATTGGAACGTACAAAATGTAACAAATATGAGTAATTTATTTAATGAATGTCGAAGTTTAACAAATTTAGTACCATTAAGTGACTGGAATACACATAATCTATTAACTATGAGCGGTATGTTTTATAATGGTTATGTTACAAGAGATATAACACCACTAAGTAAATGGGATGTCTCAAAGGTGAAAAATATGGATAGTATGTTTGCAAGTTATATTTCATCAAATAATTCTGTATACGATTTAACCCCACTTCAAAATTGGGATACAAGTAGTGTTATTTATATGAATTCAATGTTTAAAGGGGCTAAAGAGATTATAGATATTTCTTCTTTACAAAAGTGGGATACAAGTAATGTAATCGATATGTCTAGTATGTTTAGTTCTAATTCTATAACAGATTTAAGTCCTATTAAAAATTGGAATATATTAAAA
Organism: uncultured Bacilli bacterium; assembly: GCA_947626655.1. Classification (GTDB taxonomy): domain Bacteria; phylum Bacillota_I; class Bacilli_A; order RF39; family UBA660; genus SIG200. The sequence continues at coordinate 26,857 of CANQTA010000016.1, read as the reverse complement.
GTAACTAATATGTATAATATGTTTGCTGGTACTTTAATACAAGATCTAACACCAATAAAAGATTGGAATGTTTCTCAAGTAGTCAATATGTCTGGTATGTTTTCTAGCACTTTAATAGAAGATTTAACCCCACTAAGTAAATGGTCTGTTTCTGGTGTAACAAATATGTCAAGTATGTTTTATAGTTGCTATGATTTATATGATATAAGTCCACTAGCTAATTGGAAAGTATCCAATGTAACAAATATGGCTGGTATGTTTGAAGGGTATTTAGGAATGCATATAACTGATATAAACGTATTGTCGAATTGGGATGTTTCAAAAGTAACAAATATGTCTGAAATGTTTAGCAATACCCAAATAAGTGATTTAACCCCAATAAGTAAATGGGATGTCTCAAAAGTAACCAGTATGTATCGAATGTTTAATGGAACCCCAATAAGTGATTTAAGCCCTCTAAAAGATTGGAAAATTTCAAAAGTAACCAATATGAGTGAAATGTTTCAAAATTGTAAAAATATAGAAAACTTAAATGGATTACAAAATTGGGATACAAGTAATGTTACAAATATGGCTGCAATTTTTATTAATTGTAATAAATTAAATGACATAAGTGCAATCAAAAATTGGAATGTAAGTAATGTAACTAAATCATTAGGAACATGGGGTGGTATATTTGAAAATTGTACAAGTTTAATAAAAGTTGATTTAAGTAATTGGAAAATGCCAAAATTAATAGATGTAGCAAGAATGTTTGCGGGATGTACAAATTTAATAGAATTAAAATTACCACAAGCATCATATAATAATATAAAAGAAATATCAAATTATAGTGGACTGTTTGGTGGACAATATACTAATATTTATGGTAGTATCGGAACAACAGCAAGTGTTCCTAACAACATAACCGTCTATACTGAATCATCGCAAATAGAGTGGATTAAAGCAAGACTACAAGAAGCTTTAGGAGAAAATAACAATAGTACAGTTATCGTGTATTAATAAAAGAAAATTTTTATGTTAAATAAATTTAAGATGCTAAAATATAATGCCAAAAACAGATAATATTTAGAAAGAAATATATATGTCATGGTAATAAGCAAATAGAATACGCTAAATATACACAATGTAATAACGATATGTTAGTTTTCAATAATTTGAAAGATAGCATGATTATAATTATACTTATGAAAAGATAGAAAACTAAGATTATCTATCGCTTATCATAAATTAAAAACGGAGAATATTTAGTTATAAAAAATAACTTAAATACTCCGTTTATTTTTAATTAAAATTTTTTACATATTTTTAAAAGATCTAAATTCAATAATATCCTCGATTTTACAATTAAAGTAATTACATAATCTAGCTAAAACAAATATATCGATTTTAACTAAATCTCCATTTATTAATCTCTTTATTACTTTAAAATCGGTTTCTGTAGCTCGCATTAATTTGTTAATACTTACATTATTTTCTTTTAATAATTTTTCTAATTTAAAATAATAGACTCCATTATCAATTTTTACTTCTTTTATATTCATTAAAATTCCTCTTTTCTAAAGAAATTTTAACAATATACTAGTTACTTGACTATTGGCTGTATAACCAGTATAATTATATTAGAAAATATCTAAATGGAAAGAGGTAAAAGATGAAGAACGATAAAAAAATAATAATAAGCTTAGTGGGAGTCTTAATAATGTTACTGTTAATAATAAGTGCCACGTATGCCTATTTTAGTGTAACAATAACTGGTAATGGTAGTAAAACGATGATCACAGCCAATACCCCAAAAAAACACTCCTTATCAGTAAGTACGCTATATGATGATATACATATTCATGTTGATAATAATGATATGAAATTAGCAAATGCAGGCAGTTATTATGGAGCAGTAGATAAAGACAATAGATACGAGAAAGATTTAACAACTGGTACCCATAATATAATTGAAGTATCATCTAAAGGGATGGAAAACATTAGATATAGTTGTAGTGGTGATATTAAAGTAACCTTAAACATTGATAATGGAAGTATGGGTAATGTGTTAGAAAAAGAAGATGTGTTATTATATTTAAAGGGCTTAGGTTTAGATGAAGAATTAGATTTAAGTACCTTAAAAGTAAATAATACCAAAGTATATAAAACTACTTTTGATATTGATGGAAATAGTAGTGATTATTTAAGTGCCATAGTAGAATTAATTAATAAAGAAAGTTATCAAAACTACATAGCGAATAAAATATTAAATGTCAAAATAGAAGCTGAGAACATGGTTTGTCATGAAAATGGGACTTATAAATACTTAGTTAAATTAAATAAGCCATTAACAGAAAAACAAAATGATACAGAAGTAACTAAATATATTGTTTCAATATTTTATGATGAAGAAGGCCTGTATCAAAAGATTCAAAATATTTATTTAGTAGATTATATAGATACCACAAAAGCAATCAAAACATGGGAATTAGGAGACACCGATAGAGGAACGAAGTCAGATGAAGTAATGGGATGGTTAGAAAAAACACCAAATGAAAATGATAGCTATGATTTATATATAGGATCAAATGGACCAATGCGCGCACCACAAGATATGGCTTATGCTTTTTATAATTTTACTAATTTAAAGAAGATAACTAGTGATGCCTTAGATACTAGTGAAGTAACAAGTATGGCTAATTTGTTTAATAATGATACAAATTTAATAGATATAAGTGCTCTATCTAATTGGAATACTCAAAATGTTACTAATATGAATAGTGTTTTTTCTGGATGTAATAAATTATCTAATATAACCGCTTTAGCTAATTGGGATGTCTCAAATGTCACTAGTATGAGTAGTTTATTTGGAGGAACTAATATTAGTAATATATCACCCTTACTTAATTGGGATACCAAAAATGTAAAAGATATAAGATGGATGTTTGATAATGTGTCTACATTAACCGATATAAGTGCATTAGAACATTGGAATACATCTAAAGTAATAAATATGGCACAAACATTTAATGCTACCCAAATAAGTGATTTGACTCCACTAAGTAACTGGGATGTATCAACAGTACAAAATACGGGTAGTATGTTTTCAAACACCCCAATAAGTGATTTAACCCCACTAAGTAATTGGGATCTGTCTAGCTTAATATATATGGGTAGTATGTTTCAAAGTTGTAAAAATTTAAGTGATATCTCTCCAATAGCTAATTGGGATACTAAAACTGTTACGGATATGTATAGTCTATTTAACAATACTAAAATATTCGATTTAACACCGATAAGTAAGTGGAATATGTCAAATGTCACAAGTATAGCTGGTATGTTTTCAAACACCCCAATAAGTGATTTAAGTCCGATAGCAAACTGGGATATACCAAAAGTAACTAATATGAGTAATTTGTTTCTAAATTGTTCACAATTAACAAATATAACACCATTAGCCAATTGGGATGTTTCAAAAGTAACTAATATTAGTAATATGTTTTCAGGTTTAAGAATATCAGATTTTAGCGCAATCTCTAATTGGGATACAAAAAATGTAACAAATATAAGTGGTATGTTTGGTAATACCCCAATAAGTGATTTAACACCACTAAGTAAATGGGATGTATCCAAAGTAACTGATATGTCAACTATGTTTCAAAATTGTCCAAATTTAACTGATATAAGTCCAATAGCCAATTGGAATGTCTTTAGTTTAACTACCACTGGTAACAAAATTTATGGAGGGATGTTTCAAAATTGTTCAAGTTTAACAAAGATTGATTTAAGTAAATGGAAAGCCCCAAAATTAGAGAATATTGACAGAATGTTTGCTCTATGCACAAAATTAGTAGAGTTAAAATTGCCAGAAGCCCCATATAATAAAATTACAAATAAAATAAATTATCAAGCTGTATTTGGTGGAGAATATGATGGATATTTTGGAATTGCCCAAATAACTTCAGTAGCTGATAACATCTCTATCACAGTAGATGCAACGCAAGAAAGTTGGATAAAAGCAAGATTGGTAGAAGCAGGTGTAAGTAATGCCACTATTAACGGTAAACCAATGAGTAGTGTATCTTAAGAATAATATTGAAAGAAGATGTGTAGAAAGCACATTTTTTTCTTTTGAAAAAATAAAATATCTAAAAAAATGAGTTGAAATATAAATAATTATTGATTATAATTAAAACAAGATATACATAGTAAGAAGTATATATAAGTAGGAAAGGAAAAGAAAAAAGAGATGAAAGCCAAACTAAAATATTTTAGTTTGTTAATACCATTGGTATTAACAAACTAAAATATTTTAGTTTGTTAATACCATTGGTATTAACAAATATCTTACCAAGATTAAATCTTGAAGAAAGAGAGCTAAGCTTATGAAGAATAAGAAAGTAATAATAAGCTTAGTAGGAGTCTTGATAATGTTACTACTAATAATAAGTGCCACCTATGCATATTTTAGTGTAACAATAACAGGTAATGGTAACAAGATGATGATCACAGCGAATACCCCTAAGAAACACTCATTATCAGTAAGTACTCTATATGATGATATACATATTCATGTTGACAATAATGATATGAAATTAGTAAATGCAGGCAGTTATTATGGAGCCGTAAATGATAAACGATATGAAACAGATTTAAGCAGTGGTACTCATCAAATAATTGAAGTATCATCTAAGGGTATGGAAAATATCAGATATAGTTGTAGTGGGGATATCAAAGTAACTTTAGAAACCAAAGATGGAAGTATGGGGAGTGTGTTAGAGAAAGAAGATGTATTATTATATTTAAAGGGCTTAGGTTTAGATAAAACATTAGACTTAAGTACTTTAAAAATAAATAATACCAAAATATATAAAACAACTTTTGATATTGATGGTAATGATAGTGATTACTTAGGTGTCGTAGTAGAATTAATCAATAAAGAAAGCTATCAAAATTATATAGCTAATAAAATATTAAATGTCAAAATAGAAGCCGAGAATATGGTATGTCATGAAAATGGTACCTATAAATATTTAGTTAAGTTAAACAAAAATTTATCAGATAAACAAAATAGTAAAGAAACAGTTAAAACAGTCTCAATATTTTATGATGAAGAAGGAATATATCAAAAGATTCAAAATATCTACTTAGTAGATTATATAGATACATCAAAAGCAATTAAGACATGGGAATTAGGAGATACCGAAAGAGGAACCAAATTAGATGAAGTAATGGGGTGGTTAGAAGCAACACCAAATGAGAATGATAGATATGATTTATATATTGGATCAAATGGCCCAATGCGAGCATCGCAAAATATGAGTTATGCTTTTTATAACTTTACCAATTTAAAGAAAATAACTGGTGATGCCTTAGATACTAGTGAAACAACTACTATGATGGCTTTATTTTATCAAGATACAAATTTAATTGATATAAGTGCCTTAAGAAGTTGGGATGTCTCAAATGTTCAAAATATGGCTGGTTTAATTGAAAATACGCTAATAGATGATTTAACTCCAATAAAAGATTGGAATGTATCAAGAGTTATTACAATGTATGAAATGTTTGATAATTGTAAAAATTTAACAGATTTAACACCATTAAAAAATTGGAATGTGTCAAATGTAGATGATATGCGAGATATGTTTGCAAATACCAAGATAAATGATTTAACACCTTTAAAAAACTGGGAAACATCTAAAGTAAAAAATATGACCAGATTATTTTATAATTGTCCTAATCTATTAAATATAAGTGGTTTAGAAAACTGGGATTTATCCAATGTTACTGATATGTTTCAAATTTTTGAATATACACCAATTATAGATATAACACCATTAAAAAACTGGAATGTGTCAAATGTTAAAACAATGTCTAGGTTGTTTGAAAGTACTCTAATAGATGATATAACGCCATTGAAAGATTGGCAAACATCCAAGGTAACAACTATGGCATCATTATTTTATAATTGTAAAAATTTAGAAGATATAAGTGGTTTAATAAATTGGAATACTGAAAGTGTAACCAATATTTCATCTATGTTTTATGGTACTAAAATCAGTAATATAACCTCACTGAAAGAATGGAATATTTCTAATGTTGTTGATATTTCTTATTTGTTTGATGAATGTCATAATTTAAATGATTTAAGTCCAATATCTAATTGGAATGTCGCAAATATAACAAATATGATTGCTATGTTTCGAAATACTAAAATAAGTGATTTAAGCCCCTTAAGTAATTGGAATGTATCAAAAGTGACTACTATGTTAGAATTATTTAGAAATTGTACCAATTTAAAAAACTTAAATGGATTGGAAAAATGGAATACTGAAAGTGTAACTAAAATGGGTGGAATGTTTTTAGATTGTACCAATTTAGAAAATATTGATGCAATAAATAATTGGAATATATCAAATGTAAATAATTTGGGAGGAGATTATTGGTATGGATCTGGAATGTTTCAAAATTGTCGTAATTTAACAAAAGTCGATTTAAGTAATTGGAATGCTCCAAAATTAACAGATATTTCAAGAATGTTTGCCGGAGATACAAAATTAACCGAAATAAAATTGCCGAAAGGATTATATAATAATATATCTGATATTAAGTATTATAGTGGTTTATTTGGTGGAGAATATACTGCTTCTAATGGTAGTAAAGGAAAAGTTTCTTCAGTTTCACCAAACATAACCGTCTATACCGAATCATCCCAAGTAGATTGGATCAAAGCAAGACTTCAAGAAGCTTTGGGTGAAAATAATCATAGTACAGTTTTACCATATGAATAGAATGATTAAGAAAGTATTTAAAAAAAATTAGATACTTTTTTAATGGAATAAAATAATAATTCTACTAATAAAAAAATTACAAAAGTAAATAGTCCATTAATAATATTTTAGAAAAATTGGTTCATACTAACATTGAAATATGAAAAAAAACAAGTAATATTTCGAAATATTATTAAATACTCCTAAAATAATAATTTTAATAACTAAATTTTTTAAAAAAATATTAATATTAAGTAGTAATTTAGTATTTAAAATGATAAAATATACTAGTAACAAAATATATGAGAGGAGTAAAAAATGGAAGAAAATAAGAAAAAAATCATAGTAGGGGGAATAATTGCTATAGTAGCAATTATTATAATTCTTTTAGTACTAAAAGGCTGCGATAAAGAGTATAAAATTACTTTTAATACAGATGGTGGCAGTAATGTAGCTAGTTTAGTAGTAAAGAAAGATGGCACAATTAAAAAACCTGAAGATCCAACTAAAGAAGGTTATAGTTTTGCCGGTTGGTATTATAATGATAAATTATTTGATTTTAATACTAAAATTACCGAAGATATGATTTTAGAAGCTCGATGGACTTTATTAGATGCTAGTGTTACTGGTGTAACATTAGATGTTAACGAAATGTCTTTAGTAATTGATCAAACAGCCACCTTATCAGCAACTGTATTACCAGAAAATGCTAAAAATAAAAATATTACTTGGTCAAGTAATAATAAAAATGTGGTAACAGTTGATGAAAATGGTCATATTAAAGCTTTAAAAAAAGGTACAGCAACTATTACAGTTACTACAGAAGATGGAAAATTTACTGCAACTTGTAAAATAACAGTAACTGAATCAGTTGTCAGTGTTTCCAATGTTAAATTAAGTGGTGCTAGTAGTGTTAAAGTAGGCAACACTATTAAATTAACAGCAACAATAACTCCAAGTAATGCAACTAATAAAAAACTTACTTGGACAAGTAGTGATCCTAAAAAAGCCAATGTTGATGAAAACGGTAATGTTAAAGGTATTAGTGAAGGTTCTGTAACTATAACTGTAACAACAGAAGATAATAATAAAACAGCAACTCATCGCGTAACAATAGTTAAAAATGAAACCACACCAAGTACACCAACCAATCCATCAAATCCATCAAAACCTTCAAATCCAGATACACCAACTAATCCTTCAACACCAAGTACACCAACAGTTAAAGAAATTATTATTAATGGTCCAAAAACTGTTGAAGCTGGAAGTACTATTAAGTTAACAGCAACTATAAAAATGAGTGATAATACTACCACTACTAAAACTATTACTTGGACAAGTAGTAATTCTGATATAGCTACTGTAAATGATGATGGAGTAGTAACTGGTAAAAAAGCCGGTAGTGTAGAAATTATTGCTAAAGTTGATAATATTACTGCATCATACGATATCACAGTCAATGCTAAAGTAGAGCCACCTAAAGAAATAAGTTATGTTATTACTTTGACAAGATTACAAGATAGTTTTGGTAATGTTAATCAATATGAAATAACTAGTGTTACTGCTGATGGAGAAAATTTTGATTTTAAAGCATTTACTTATAATGGTCAAACTAGATTACCAAGCCATATTAATTCAACTCTAAATAAAAAAGTAGTTGATGAAAATATTAAAACGGCAACAATTGTATTAAATGATGGTACAAGTGTTGAAGCTACTGTTGTGTACAAAGTGAGAGAAATATAGAAAGGAAGTAAAAAATGATAAAAAAATATACAAAATTATTTATCGTTGGGATTGTTGCATTTTTAGTATCAATTCTACCAACTTCAGCGAAAACAATGACTTTAACAGAATTAGAACAAGAAATTGTGAATAAAAATCCTGATGTAACAGATATTTATATAATAGGAAATTATGCTTTTACCGATCAACATATTTTAAAAATTCAAGATATGATGTTAGCAGCAAGAAGCATTACAACTGAAGCGACAGGTAAAACTGATCAAGATCCTATTTTTGATGCAATGACAATAAATTATATTTCAAGATCTATTGATTCTAAAACATTTGAATATTCCGATTGGACTGTTAATTCTAATATATATGGTAAAACAACTATCAATGCTAATACAACTTTGAATATAAATTATATTGATTATGAAATTGTTAAACAACAAACAGAATTTAACATATCTTTATATGATAGTGCTATTGCAGGTCAAAATTGGAATGGTAATTATAAAGGTGAAGCAAATACAAATAAAAATAAGTTAACTTTATCTGATAATGGAACTTTAGAGGGATTAATTCTTCGTGAATCTAATGTAACAGCTGATCCTAAAACTAATTATTATTTCGCTTTTCAAATTGCTATAGATGGTTATCGTAAAGGTGAAACAACTATTGATATTGACGGTAAAACCTATACTATTGAAAATGGTGATAAATTAGCTTTACTTTATTCTTTAAATCCTGATGCTGTTACTAAAAATATTACTATTTTAGTTGATTTAGATGGTAATGGTGATGAATATGAAGCTACACAATATGTTATTAATTGGGATAATGTAATCCTTCAAAATTCTAGTAAAGCATCTTTAAGTACTGATATTCCTGATAGTGAACTATTAGATTTAAAAGATAATTGGGGATATGAAAAATACCAATCAGATACTTATAAATTTGATCCAGAAAATTCATTAAATTTTCAAGGTACTGTTGTTGAACATACTTTATTAGATAGAGCTTTTGGTCAAGATGAAAAAACTGGTTATTTTATTACTTTCAATGTTAAACCAGAAAATATAACTGATGATATTACTATTACTATCCCTTGCAAAAGTTGTGAAGGTGGAACCAAAACATTAACTAAAAAAGATTTAGTTGAAGATAGTTTAACAGTTATTTTTAAAGTTTCTAAAGAAAATGAGCCTAAAGAAATAAAAATTGTAGTTGATGCTGATGGTAAAAGTGATGTTTACGAAAGTGTAACTTATACTATTTCTTATGAAGATTTAAATTTTGCTAAAGATTCTAATTTCACTGTTCAAAAAGTAGAAAGAAATGATGCCGCTGCTAGTGCTCTAAATAGTGCTTATAGCTGGAATATTCCTAAAATATATGAAACCGAATTTAATCAAAATGGCAATAATATTAAAGTTACTGGTCAAATTTCTAAAACAACGGCTTTAAAAGAAGGAATTTTTAATAAAAATGAATTAACTGGCTATTATTTAGGACTTGTAGTAAAAGTTGATGATACTTTAGTTGAGAATACTAGTACTGTAACCGTTGCTAATGGAAAAATTATTAAAAAAGGTTTTGATGATAATGGCAAAGCTTTATATCTTTTAAAACATTTACAATTAGATACTGATAACTCTTTTGATATTATTGTTGATATTGATGGTGATGGTAATGAGTACGCTCCTCATCTAATTCATATTGATTTAAGCGAGTTATCTTTAGAAGCTGATTCTTATGTTAATAATATTGATGTTTTAACAAATGATACTCTAACAGATTTAACTAAATCTGAATATGAAAGTTATCAATATGATATAACTCTTAATGATACAACTATTAGTAAAGTTGATAATTCTAATTATACTTTAAGTGGTAAAGTAAAAGAACAACCTCTTGTTAATGCCTTTTCAGGTAGTACTAAATCTGGTTATTATGTCCCACTTCGAATCCAAATTCCAACTGAATTTATTGCTGATGCCACTTTTAAAATAAATACAAGTAAAGATGGCGAAACTTATAAAATAATTGATAATAAAGAAATTGAAAATGGTTATTTAAATATTTTATTTGCCATTTATAAAGATGGTGCTAATGGTAAAAAGATTACTTTTGAAGTTGATTTAGATGGTGAAGATAAAAACGAATATCTTTATTCACCAATAACTATTGATTATAGTACCGTTACTTTTGCTGAAGAAGTAAATGTTACTTATAATTATGGTAATGATGTTAAAGAAGTTATTAAAGCTCATGTCGGTGATGTTTTAGAAGCTCCTAGTTTAGATGAAATTGCCCAAAATAAACCTTTTCATGAAGTAAATGGCTGGTATACTGCTGATGCCGTTAAATATGAGTTTGACGGTGAAAACAATAGAATTAAAGAAGATAAAGATTTAGAATTGACCGCTCATTGGTATTTAAATTTAACCGAATTATTAAATTTAGTAGTTCAAGAATATGATTTAGTTGATGATAAATTAAATATAAAATTAGCTGATGATGTAATTACTTATGAATTAATTGAAGAAGATATTCCTTTAACGCAATTTAGTAATAATTTATTCCCAGCTATCATTAAATACGTTTTAGATGAAGATGAAATTTCTGATATTACTCTTTCTTACGCAACTTCAGATGTTAGTAAAAAGTTTACTGCTAGCGATGATCTTGATAGTATTAAAGCCTCAATTGCTGATTTCTTAAATTCGGTTTTAACAACAAGTGAGGGTAAAAACATGGATGATTTAACTTCTTATGCCTTTACATTAAAAATTAGCGATACTTTAAAAAGTGAAAATGTTAAATTCAAAGAAGGAACAAAAACTTCTTATACAATAAAATTTGAAGGTTTAGAACATGTTAATGTTAGAAATGAAAGTGAATTAAAAAATGCTTTAGAAGGCGATAAAAAAGTTATAATTATTCAAAATGATTTTAATGTTGAAAGTGTAATAAATATAAATCGTGATGTAATTATTAAAAGTGAGAAAAATAAAAAATATACTATTACTTCAAACGATCAAGACTATGTATTTAATGTTACAAGTGGAGTAGTAGATATTTATGATGTAAATTTAACTGGTGCTAAAACTGGTGTAAAAGTAGGTAGTACTTCCCAAGTATCATTAAATAATATCGATTTATCTAATAATACAAAAGCTGGTGTAGAAGTAGAAGGAACTTTCCAAGGAATTGATTTAGTTTATAGTAATGAAAATCATGATACACCAATTGTTAAAGTTTTAGAAGCTTATGTAGATACTGCTAAAGTTTCAATCAATAAAACTAGTGGTAAATACTTAAAAAAGATAGATAATCATTCTAAATATTCTCAAATAATTAAACATGACAGCAAATGGTGTTCTAAACCATCTAAAGAAGCCGAAAATTGTGCAGAATACAGCTGGTCTGATGAAAAAATTGATAGTCAAAATGTATATTATTATTTAAATAATGATAACAACACTATTTATTATATCGGCTTTATGGATATAAAAGGTGGATTTATGCGTTACCGTTTAAAAGGTGAAGCTATCGATGCTCCTACTGATTATGATTTAACATATGTTTATAACGGTAAAACATATTATGCAACTGGATATTATAATATGCGTTACAGCTATGCAGAAGGTAGATTTGATCGTTTAGTTAATTTAGAAAACCAAATAGTTGATGAGTCAATTATGAATACATATACTAAATGGTTCTTTATGTCTTATTTAGAAAAAGACTTTGATGTTACTATTAATAGTAAGAGTTATAATACTTATAAATTTACTGATTTAGATCATATGACAATTTCTCAATTAATGACATACAATAAAGATTTTAAAGCAGCTTTTGAAGCTTTAGAAAAAGAAGCAGTAGATGGTAAGAAAATTTATAACGACGGTGAAGAAGTTACAAGAGAAACAGTTATTGATAAAAATTTAACTTTAACTGTTAAGTAATTCAAAACTAAATGTATAAAATAAATGATTTTATGGAATAATATAAGTGTGAATAAATTTTCACACTTATTTATTTTGTAAGTAGAAAGGCCTTTTATTATGAAAAAATTATCTATTTTATTTATTATTTTAACTATAATAGTATTACCTGTTCAAGCAGTAGTAACTAATTCATCATATACCGATTCTAAAGCAATTGTTTATTTCTTTTATGAAGAAAAATGTGAGCAATGTGATCAAGAAAAAGCTTGGTTAGAAGAATATGTTAATAAAGATAATACCATAAGTTTAGAATACATTGATACTTCAGTAGAGAAAGATTTATTAAATAAAATATATGATAATTTAAAAATAAATAAAAAAGAAATGCCCTTAGTAGTAGTTGGCAGTAGTTATTTTGTAGGATTTAATGACAATTCTAAAAAAGAAATCAAAAAAGCAATAGAAGCATATAAAGAAAAAGAACACTGTAATTTAATAAATAAAATAAGAAATAACGAAGATATTAAAGAGTGTCTTACCGAAAACAAAAACATTTACAATAATCAAAGTAGTAATTTTATTATCTTGATGATTGCAGTTGGCATAATTATTACTGGAATAATTGGTATTTTTATTTTTAATAATCTTAAGAAAGAAAAATAATTAAAAAAAAAAATTCCAAATTGAAATGCACCCTTTAGAGTAGATATTAAAGAAATATCTTTGTTCTATCATAATAATCCTTATTATAGTGGTTTTAATCATATTAAAAAATAGTACCAACTGTATAGGTAGTACTAATCTAACATTTGAAATAAAGCCTCTAAATAAATGCATATTAATATAAAAACGTACTTTTATCAAGTACGTTTGCTATTTTACTCGAATTGTCCGAGTTCTCTATTCATCTGGTGGCTCCAGCGGGAATTGAACCAGCGACACAAGGATTTTCAGTCCTCTGCTCTACCAACTGAGCTATGAAGCCAAAATGGCGGTTCGTACGGGATTCGAACCCGTGATCTTCTGCGTGACAGGCAGACGTCATAGGCCTCTAGACTAACGAACCAACATGGTTGCGGGAGAAGGATTTGAACCTTCGACCTTCGGGTTATGAGCCCGACGAGCTACCAAACTGCTACCATCCCGCGATAATATTTTAATGTCCTAACAAAATGGCGGAGGAAAAGGGATTCGAACCCCTGCGCCGCTTACACGACCTTCCGGTTTTCAAGACCGGTCCCTTCAACCAGACTTGGGTATTCCTCCATTTCAAAGGACAAATTGATTATAACACATTAGAAATTAGTGTGTCAACAATATTAAAGCAAAAAAATAATAAAAAAGTATTGAAATTATTTTAAAAACACGATATAATCTTAATTGTCTTAAGTAATTAAGATGTAATTAGTGCCCAAGTGGCGGAATAGGTAGACGCACAGGACTTAAAATCCTGCGAGATTTAACCCTCGTGCCGGTTCAAGTCCGGCCTTGGGCACCAATTTTTTGATTATAATCCCGTATTTAAACGGTTTTTTTATTGTCCTTATATTTCAAAATTATTATTTTTCTATTTATATTAAACACTTAAACTTATTCTAAAATAACTACCATAATTTATGTTATAATATAACTATATTATATTTGAAGTAGGTATTGTTTATGAATTTAAAACGTAATTTAAAATATATTATTAAATATGAAGTAGGATATGCATTTTTAAATTTGTTATTAATATTTTTTGCTTATAATTTAATAAATACATTTTCTAATAAAATATTGTTAATATTTACAGTTATCTTTGTAATTTTATATTTATTAATTAGCAGTATTTTTAGTTTTCATACTTTATCTCTAATTTTAACTAATCAAAATGAAAAGTTAACTATTTCTAAAATAATACCTATATCTTTTGAAAACACCTATAAATCATTAACCAAATTTTATCTAATTGTTCCTTTAACCTTTATTTATTTATTTTTTAATTATTTTTTTATTTTTTTTATAATATCTTTTTTAACAAGACCTGCCATGTCTTTATTTTATTTAAAAAATAATTTACTTTTATTTTTAGGAATTTTCTTATTATTAATAATATTTATTGGCTTTTTAGAAAAATATATTTATCTTTTTAATTCAAATTACATTCCTAATAAAGAAAAAAGAAATATTAAAATAGAATTTAAGATGCTATTAAAAACTTATTTTAAAATATTAGTAAGTTTTTTAATTATGGCTTTTGTTTTTATGTTAATGTTCTTTTTTGGAGTAATTATAATTTCTCTAATTAGTAAACTAATTATTAAAACAGAATACTTAAATAATTATAGTACATCTATTATGTGGCTTTTAATCATTATTATTTTTATAATTCTATCCAGTGTATTACCTGCTGTTAATTATCTTATTGTAAATCGAAATTTTAACTTAACCACTAAATTTATAGAAATGACTTCTCGTAAACATATCTATCTCTTATATACCATAGTGTTAATAATTATTATTTTATCAACAATTTTATTTGCAAATAATTCTTTTCAACTACCAAGCAATTTAGAAAGAAAAGTTTATGTTACCTCTCATCGTGGTTCTAACGAATATCCAGCTAATACCATCCCTGCTTTTGATTATGCCCAAAAATTAGGAGCTGATTGGATAGAACTTGATGTTCGTCAGACTAAAGATCAAAAAAATATTGTTTTTCATGATGAAACTTTAGAAAAGTTTGCCAATATAAAAGAATATATATGGAATATTCCATACACCACAATTGAAGAATTAAATTTATCATCTCCAAAAATTTCTCTTTTAGATGAAGTTGTCAAATACGCCCAAGAGCATAATATGAAAATTAATATTGAATTAAAACCAGGTGGTCAAGAAGTTGATTTTGAAAGAACAGTTATAGATACTATATTAAAATATGATTATGCTCAAAATATCGTTATTTCTTCATACTTTCCTGAAACTTTAAAAAATGTCAAAGCAATAGCGCCTTTTATTAAAACAATCTATGTTATCAATACTGAAACAACTTATAATATTTTAAAAAATGCTTCATTTGCTGATGGCTTTAGTATTAAATACCCTTATGTATCTTTAGAATTAGTTAACTACGTTCATAATTTAAAAAAAGAAATTCATGTCTGGACTTTAAATAATTCTTTAAACATTTATCAAATGCTTAATTATAGAGTAGATAATATTATAACTGATGACATCACATTAGTAAAACAAACCATTGCCAATTATCAACTTAATCCTTTTTTCGAAAAAATTTGGTATATTTTAAATTAAAAAATTTACAATTGATTTATTTTTGATTATAATATTTATGAAATAGAGGAGATAGATATGGAGAAAAAGAAAAAAGATATTGTAAAAATGTTATTAAATCAAGATTTAGGTGAAAAAGACGAAGAGGAAATGATTGAACTTTTAATAGACAATCCCATTACTATTAATGTTGATAAAGAAAATGATGCTAAAATGACTTTTGGTGATAAAGTAGCCGATAAATTATCTGAAATCGCTGGTAGTTGGACTTTTATTATTTTATTTTGTTTATTTTTATTATTTTGGATAATTCTAAATGGCGTAATTTTGGTAAAAGCGGTTGATCCATACCCATTTATTCTTTTAAATTTACTTTTATCATGTTTAGCAGCCCTTCAAGCTCCAGTAATTATGATGAGTCAAAATAGACAAGCTAAAAAAGATACAATTAGAAATAAAAATGATTATCGAACAGATTTAAAAAGTGAACTTATCTTAGAACAATTATATGATCATATTGAAAAAGTTTTAATTAACCAAAAGAAAATTCTTAATTATTTAAAGAAATTAGATCCTGAGCTTGAAAATGTTAAAGAAGATAATTTAAAATAATAAATATTCTAATATTTTCTTAAGAAGTAGGATAAAAATATGATTTTAAATGTAAGTGGAAGAACTGATATTGTGGCATTTTATACTAAATGGTTTATGAAACGTTATAAGGCAGGCTTTGTTGATGTTCGTAATCCATTTAATGCTCATTTAGTAAGTCGTATCTATTTTAAAGATGTTGATGCCATTTTATTTTGTACGAAAAATCCGCTCCCAATTTTAAAGTATATCAAAGAAATTGAAAAGCCTATCATTTTTCAAGTTACTTTAACACCTTATCATCAAGATATCGAACCAAACGTTCCCTCTAAAACTAAAATCATCACTGCCATTAAAGAATTGTCTAAAATAATTGGAATAGATAATGTGTGGGTTAGGTATGATCCCGTTTTTATAAGTGAAAAATATAATATTCAATATCACAAAAGAGCTTTTGCTAAAATGTGTAGCTTACTTGATGGTTATGTTAACAAAATAATTATTTCTTTTTTAGATGATTATCAAAATGTTCGTAAAAATTTTCCAATTTTAAAATATCGTCCGCTTACCGAAAAAGATTATGAAGAAATAGGTACTAGTTTTAGTAACAGTGCCAATCTCCATCATATGACTGTGCAAACATGTTTTGAAGAAAGAAATTTAAAAGAATATGGTTTTATTGTTGGGGAGTGTCTTTCTCATGAACTGGCTTATGTTTTAACAGGTAAAAAGTATCCTAATTGGACATCCCGTAAAAATGGTAAATGTCAGTGTGTTCAAATGGTCGATATTGGTGCTTATAATTCTTGTAATCATCGTTGTAAATATTGCTATGCTAATTATGATGAAAATAAAATATGTACTAATATTCAAAATCATAATCCCAATAGTAGTCTTTTAATCGGAGCCTTACAAGCAAACGATATTATTAAAATTCGAAAAAAATAATTAAATTTTTTGCTTACTGCCTAAATAAATGTTATAATTTTGATGAGGTAGATTATGAATAAATATATGAAATTAGCCAAAGAAGAGGCCTTAAAAGGAATAACTCGGTCCATTCGGTGCAGTTATAACTGATCAAAATGGTAACATAATTGCCAAGGCTCATAATGAAGTCTTAAAAGCTAAAGATCCTCCATGTCATGCAGAAATTATGGCAATAAGAAAAGCTTGTCAATCTTTGAAAAGTCATGATTTAACAAATTGTATTTTATATACTTTTTGTGAACCATGTCCTATGTGTTTAGGAGCCATTATATGGGCTAATATAAAAGAAGTTTATTATGCATGCACCAAAGATGATGCAGCTAAAATTGGCTTTCGAGATGCTGAGATTTATGAATTTATCAAAGGTCATAATAATTTAATAGAATTAAAACAAATTGCTGCTCAAGAATGTTTTCAAGTTATGGAAAAATATCAAAAAGAAAATATTGAAATATACTAATAATTGAAAGGAATGATAATAAATGAAAAAAAATATAAACGTTACGGAAGCCATTTTTCCTATGCCAGTCTTAATGATAGCAACTTATAATGAAGATAATACCATCGATGTTATGAACGCTGCTTGGGGAACTATGCTTGATCGTGATAAAGTTATGTTAAATCTTACTGAAACTCATAAAACTGTCCAAAATATTAAAAAAAGGGAGCCTTTACCATCAGTATTGCTGATGCTTCCCATGTTAAAGAAGCAGATTACTTTGGAATTGTCTCTGGCCATAACACACCCGATAAATTTAAAAATAGTGGGTTAACTGCAGTCAAATCTTCATTAGTGGATGCCCCAATAATCAATGAATTTCCTATTTGTTTAGAGTGTACTTTTATCGAATATCAAAATGATGAATATGGTGCAGGAGTTATCGGCCAAATTAAAAATGTTTCAGCCGATGAAAATATTATTAAAGATAACAAAGTTGATATTTCGCTTCTAAATGCCATTTGTTTTGATCCTTATACCCACGGCTATTATGCTATTGGCAAAAGAGTAGGTGATGCCTTTGCAGATGGATTTACAATTAAAAATGCCAAATAATATTAAAAAATGTAATATATTAGTTGATAAATTGCTTCCTTATGGCTTTAAAAAAATAGTCCTGATAAGAGAAGAATTTATCATTTTTTTATGGCTATTAAAAAAAAGGCTTATATCAAGCCTATCGAATAAATAAGAAAAATTGAAAATGGATATAATTTTAGATAATTCTTTTAAATATCCCCAAATAATTTTATTTACTACCTTAAAATAAATTATCTACTTCTTTAATAAATTCTGCAATAATATTACTAGTTTTACTGGAATAAATTAAATTTTTGGCTAATGTTGGATCATCGGTAATAATATTATCGACATTCATATTAATCATTTTATTGATACTCTCATTAGTATTAACTGTCCAAGCATAGATTTGTTTTCCGGCATTATGAACTCTTTCTACCATACTTTTGGTAATACTAGAAGCTTCTACACTAAAATAATCGGCATCTTTAAGTTTCGTGACATCGCCATAAGCTAAAGCACTAACATAAACAGTAATAACCTCTGGAGCTACTTTTTTAACATTTTCCAAAACTTCATAAACTTGGGAAGTAATCACACAATCATTTTCAAAATTATTTTCTTTAATTATTGTTGTTACATTTTTTTCAAAATCTTTTTCTTGACCAGTCGGTTTTAATTCAATATTTAATTTCATATTATTAGCTTTAGCCCATTTAATAACATCATCTAATAAAGGCACTTGTTCACCTTTAAATTCTGTACCTTTAAAACTACCAACATCTAATTTCAAAACTTCATCTAAAGTAGCTTCCCATGTATTTAAATTAACTCCCGCTGTTCTTTTAAAATTAGTATCATGCAATACGATAATATGATTATCTTTAGTTTGTTGAACATCAAGTTCTATCCAATCAGCTCCAAGTTCTTTTGCCCCAATAAAAGCTTTCATCGTATTTTCTGGATATAATACTGAAGCACCCCGATGGGCCGTAACTTCCATAGTTCTAACATATTCAATATTAATATTAAATTTTCCTTTTATAATTAAATTAGTAAAAATAGTTAAGCCAATTAATCCACCAATTACTATAATAGTAGGAATTAATTTTCTTTTTTTCTTATTATCTTTAACAATTTTAAAATTTAAATGTTTTACTTCTTCTTGCGTTTCATTTTTATGTTTATAAAATAAAATACTTAATAGGGTATAACTTAAAGCTGAAGTTAAAATTGCATAAATCACAAATGATATTAAAATCGATATCCAAATAATCGTAATTATAAATGAATTTAGAATTGTTATATTTTTAAATATTTTATTAATTACAATAATTATAATAATTTCTAAACCAATAGTTAAAAGATAAATAATAGCTAATAATAATTGGGTAAATACAATTTTTAAAAAATCTTTTAAATGTTGCTTATGTCCTAAAATACTACTTTTTTTAATTGCTTCTTTGAAACTACAATCTTCCAAAAAATAATAATGTAAACTATATAACCATCTTAAAAATATCATTATAAGCAATATAATTACTATAGTATACAGAATTAATAACATTTGATTAGCATTAATATAATCCATAATAAATTCGGGAATCTTAATCGAAGTAATAAAATTAGCCCCAATTCCTAAATGAAGAAAAGGCATCAAAAATAAAACTAAAAACACAATCAAAATATTTTTTAAATGAAATACTTTCAGGGATTTGTTAAAAGAATATTTAATCGCTTCTCTTAATTTAATCGTTTTTTTCTGATACGAACTATCAATTAAAGTAATCATTACTCCAATATCAAATAAACTATAAATCGTAATTAAAATAAATAAGATAAGTAACATCAAAAGTGTTAACGGATTTAATAAAAAATTCAAAAAATTTTCTTTTGTTAAATAAGTATAACCAGTCACTTTCATTATTAAATTAAATAATCCTAAAAATAAAGGTGCAAATATAATAACTGTCAATATTTTAAATATAAACTCAAATTTTAACATATTTTTAAAATTATACTTTGCAATACTTTTTAATTCTTTTAACATAATGACCTCCCAAAAATTTATAACTAAATTGTACCATTATCTTTTACCATACACAAGAATAATCAATGAACAATAAAAAATTTTCTTTACATAATTTTTTAAATAAAATATAATAAAGCCAAGAGGTGTATATGCAAGAAGTAAAAAAACATAATTTATTATTTGCTTATTTATTAAGTATCAAAACAAATAAAAATGATTTTGCTGTTCAAGAAGTCAATAATCTTAATTATTCTAATCAACTTTTTTTCGAAAAAATAGATGAATTACATGAAGAAACTACCCATGCCAAAACTGATTATTTAGAGATTTATTGTATTGTTTTTAATTCGGTTCATAAAGAAGATATCAAAGCTGAAATTAAAGATTTAATTACTACTAAAGATTTTTTAAATTACGATCCCCACACTTTAGACTTAACTTCTTTTATTAATAAATTTTTTGAAAATTATAATGCAAATATTGATACTCTTAATCATTATGCTGAACAATTTAAAATCGATGATGATTTATCTTTATTTGCTATTTGCTTTTTTCCAAAATCTACTGATTTTTCTGCTGACTTTTTTGAATCTTCAATTAATTCTTGGCTTGATGGAGTTCAAATATTTTTATATGGTAAACAACCCATTACTTTTCCTTTTTATTTAAATTCTTTAAATAATCGGCGAATTATTGGTAATTATGCTGATAAAAAATTAGCTGAACGTTATCTAATTTTAGAGGGTGGTATTCGTCTTTATTTAGATGGTTATAATTCCTATTATGATCACAACTTAGGAATAAATGATTTTAACAATTTATCTTTAATTGATTTAAATAATATTTTAGTAAATCCTTGTTATAACTTTGGTAAACATTATGAACCATTTGAATTATATTTGACTTGGTTTAAAGTTTTACTATATGTTTTAGCTATCGCTGATATAAAATGGAATACTAATAATATACAAAATATTTGGCGAACCTTTATCAAATTTATTGAAAGTGATGTTTGTTATTTTAAAAAAGTTCCCCCAATTATGGAAGAAGCTTTATTTTATGATGTTCTTCTTGCTCATATTTCGATAACTCGGCGCTATTTACAAGGTAGTGATGAAGTAATCTTATCTAAAGACTTTTTTCTTACTTTAAAAAGTTTCTATCCTTTTATTGATACTTTAATTCATTTATTTCCAGCTCATCTTCTAACAAAAAAAGAAAATAAATTTTCATTACCTAAATATCAAGAACTTTTACAAAAAATTACTATCAATAATAATTATCAAAAAGGTCTTAATTTAGAAAATGTTGTTGAATATTTAGTTAATACTAGCTCAGAATTAAAATTAATGGCTAAACGTAGTCATAATGAAAGAGAAGAGATAGACATTAGTTGTTGTAATATTTCTAAAGATTCTTGCCTTTGGGATTTAGGAGCATTCTTTTATATTGAATGTAAAAATTGGCAACGTAAAGTTGATGTTAAAACAATTAGAGAATTAGGTTACATAATGTTATATAAAGGGCATACAGTTACCATTTTAATTACGAGAAATGGTTTAACTAAAGTAGCCGAAAAAGAAATTAGAAGATTAGCTTTACAAGAAAAATATCTTTTAACTTTTACTTTAGAAGATCTTAATCTTATTACTAATGCCCAAGATTTTATTCAAATTATTAAAAATAAATATCAAAATTTATTAGCAGATATTCAAAAAGAAGTTTATTTAATCGGTGTATAAAACAATTTTTAAGCATATCTTAGTTGATATGTTTTTTCGCTATTGACAAACTGTATATAAACTGTATATAATAAATATATACAGAAGAGGTAACGAAATGGAAATAATTATAAGTAATGATAGTGATATTCCAATTTATGAGCAAATCAAAGATCAGTTAAAAACTAAAATAATTTCTGGTGAATTAGTAAGTGGTGAATTATTACCATCTATAAGAAGTTTAGCTAAAGATTTACGATGTAGTGTCATTACTACTAAAAATGCTTATGAAGAATTGGTTAAGGAAGGTTATGTTAAAACTATTCCCAGTAAAGGTTTTTATGTTTCCACAGTTAATAAAGAATTAGCCAAAGAAGAACAATTAAATAAGATTCAAGATTTATTAGAAAGTGCTATTAATATTGCTAAAATGAATAATTTTTCACAAAAAGTTATTAGTGATATGTTAAATATTTTATATGAGGAGGACAAGTAATGGAAAATATTTTAGAAGTTAAAAATTTAAATAAACAATATAATGATTTTGCTTTGCAAGATATTTCTTTTAATATTCCTAAAGGAATGATTATGGGTTTTATTGGGGAAAATGGAGCTGGAAAAACGACGACGATTAAAGCAATCTTAAATATTATAAAAAAGTATACTGGCGAAATTAAGATATTTGGTCTTGATAATCGGCAAAATTCTGCTCAAATAAATGCTGAAATTGGTGTGGTCTTAGATGATTCTTTCTTTCCTGAGATTATGACTCCTGCTGATATTGCTAAATCAATGCCAAAAATTTATCCAACTTGGGATTCAGCTTTGTATCAAAAATACCTTCAAGAATTTTCTTTACCCCAAAACAAACAAATCAAAACATTTTCCAAAGGTATGCGTAAAAAATTAGAAATTGTAACCGCTATTGCTCATCATCCTAAACTACTTATCTTAGATGAACCTACTTCAGGATTAGATCCTGTAGCTAGAAGAGAAGTAATTGATATTTTTCAAAATTTTATTCAAAATGAAGAATGTGCGATTTTATTATCAAGTCATATTACCACTGATTTAGAGCATATTGCCGATTATATTACTTTTATTAATAAAGGCAAAATTATTTTATCTAGTTCTAAAGATGATTTGTTAAACAATTATGGTATTGTTAAATGTACTGAAAAAGAATTTAACCAATTTGCTAAAACTGATTATTTAAAATATGTAAAAAATAAATACGATTATGAAGTTTTAGTACCTAATAAAAAAGAATTTCCAAAAAAATATCCCATTAAAGTAATTGATAAAATAACTCTAGATGAATTAATGATTATAATGATTAAGGGGGAAAAATAATGATAGGATTTATAATAAAAGATTTAGCAATGATAAAAAGTAATTTTAAACTTTTAGGTCTTTTAATAATAGTTTATTTGTTTTTGGGTTTAAGCGGTGAAATGGATATTTCATTTATCTTACCATTTATGAGTGTTATGATTATGATTTCAACCTTTAGCTATGATAGTTACAACAAATGGGATGCTTATGCAGTAACATTACCTAATGGTCGTAAAAATAGTGTTAAAGCCAAATATTTAGCAACTTTCATAATAATTATCTTAATGACTGTAATTACTACTTTAAGTGCTTTTCTTATTACTTACATCAAAACCAAAACTTTAAATTATCCTGATATCATCTTAAATATGTTGGGAACTGCGATAGGAATCTTGGTAGTCGAAGCCTTAATGTATCCGTTCATTTATAAATTTGGTTTAGAAAAAGCTCGTATTGGCATTTTTATTGTTGTATTTGGTATAGTTATATTTGGTGGTTTTATTCTAAATTATGTTGATATTCCTGATATATCATTAAATTTTTTAGAAAATTATTGGCCAATAATACTTATCGTAATAATTTCTTTAATGTTATATTTATCTTATCGAATTTCTTTAAGAATTAATTTAAAGAAAGAATATTAAAACCAAAATATATTTTCTATTAATACCTAAATAGTGTATAATTATATTTAAGGTAGGTGCCATTTTGATAAAATTAGCGAATGTAACGAAAATTTATAATCCTAAAAAAGGTAACAAAACCAAAGCTTTAGATAATATTTCTTTAGAATTTCCCAGCAAAGGTATATATTTCATTATTGGTAAAAGTGGTTCTGGCAAATCAACTTTATTAAATATTTTAGGATCCTTAGATAATCCAACAAGTGGCACAATTACAGTTAATGGTCAAAACATTACCGCATTTAATGAAAAAGAACTTACTAGTTATCGCTCTAGTCATATTGGTTTTATTTTCCAAGAATTTAATTTGCTAGAAGATTTAAATGTTTATGATAATATTAGTTTAACTCTCAATTTAAAAACGATTAAAAGTAATAATAAAGATATTGATACTTATTTAAAAATGGTTGGTTTAGAAAATTTAGGTTTAAGAAAAGTTAATGAGTTATCTGGTGGCGAAAAACAAAGAGTAGCTATAGCACGTGCTCTTATAAAAAATCCCGCTCTAATTTTAGCAGACGAACCAACTGGTAATTTGGATAGTAAAAATAGTAATGAAATATTTAAATTGTTGAAAAAGATAAGCCAAAATCATTTAGTAATTATTGTTTCCCATGATAGAGAAAATGCTAAAAAATATGGTGATGGTATTATTGAAATTAAAGATGGTCAAATAGTTAAAAATAATATTAATTTATTGAAAGAAGACAATAATTTATCTTTAGAAATTAATAAATCTCATCTTAATTTATTAAAAAGTTTAAAATTAGCTTTTAGTTTAATAAGGAATAAAAAAATTAGACTTGTTTTTACTATTTTTCTGTTAACTATTGCTTTTACTTTATTCGGCTTTACTTATTCATTAAAAAAGTTTGATATTCCTAAAACTCATGCTGAAAGTATGATTAAAGAAAATGAAAAAAATGTTACAATAAAAAAATTTAATAAAGATTTTAGATTAGAAAATTTGCTAACTACTAAAGAAGTTACGAATATTACCGATAATATAAATTCAAAATATTATCTTGTTAATTATCTATACAATAATAATACGGAATCTGAAATTAGATTTGGCTATAATCCTAAATACGAAAATATTTCTAATCTAGCTTATTATTATACTAATAGTTTTACTCCTAAATTCATAAAATTACCAACTGAAGATTTAGATAACTTAGATATTATTGGAAGTATTCCAAATGATGCTAATGAAGTTTTAATAACTGAATATTTAGCTGAAAATTTTTTAGTTCAAAGCTATGAATTATATAATGACACTGATAAAAATTTACCCAAACATTATGAAAAAAATATTGCTAAAATTACTGATTTAATTAACCAAAAGTTATATATAAATAATGGTTATGTAATTATTGCTGGCATCATTAAAGATAATAATCTAAATAAATATATGAGTTTAAAAAACGAATCACTTAGTAAAATGAACAAAAGGCCAACTAAACTTTATCAAGAGTTTCAAAGTATTTATCCAGAATTAATTAAAAATATTTATATTACTGATGATTTTGTTAATAAAACAGAATTAGATAAAAATAATATGATTCAAAGTGAAACTTACAATTTCTATAATGTCATTGGATATTATAATAATGAAGAATTTTATGAAACTTATGATCTTGCTACGTTAAAAGATGAAGTAAAATTTTTTGATGGTAATAAAATTACTGTACTAAATAATTTAAATAATGACCAAATAGTTTTATCATTTGATTTTTTTGATATCTTATCTCATAATGAGCTTTCTAAAAAGATTAGAGAATATACTAACGAAGAACTTAATGAATATAAAAGAAAAGTTCAAGAGCGAGAAGCTAAATTAGAAGAGTATTATCAAGAAATGGCTGAAAATCCGGATTTTGTCATCCCAAATCTACCGGAGGTTAAAGAAGTCGATCATAATAAAATCCAAGAAAAAGCTTTAAAAGAAGTTTATGATTCTCTCGATTTTCAAAATAAAGAAATTACTCTAGAAATAATAGACAAATATCATATAATGGGTAGTGAGGATAGTCAAAAATATACTTTTAAGATTTCAGGAGTAACATTTGATGATGCTTCGTTTATTTCCTACATTTCTAATGATTATGATAAATATAATTTACCTAATTTAGTTACCAGCAGTATTAATATTGAAGAAACCAATCAAACAAAATTAGAAAATATTTTTAGAAACTTTGCTAAAAGTAATTATGTAGTTGAAACCAGATTTAGTAAACAAATTAGTAGTATTGCTAATGTAGTAGATAATATTTCTAAAATTGCTAAGTATATTACTTTTGGCTTTATGGTTTTTGAAATAATTTTACTGACAATGTTTATTACAAGTAATTTTAGTATTAATAAGAAAAAAATAGGTATTTTAAGAGCATTGGGTATGAAAACAATTGATGTTATAAAAATATTTATTTTAGAAAGTATAATTGTTGGTTCATGTACCTTTATATTAGCCAGTTTATTATCTTTTATAACTGTAAATATGGTTAATAACTATATAACTAAAGAATTATATTTTTATGTTAAACCAATTATCTATAACTATCAAAGTATTATAAGTATTTTAATTATTGTCTTATTAACTATTATAATAAGTGTTATAATTCCAATTTTAAAATTAGTTAAAAATAAACCGATTAATTTAATCAATGAAATATCCTAAAAATAAGTTAAAATTTGAAAATATCTAAGGCAATCGCATAAAAAATTGATGTAAAGTAGAATTACAAAGAAGGGATGACATTGAATATAAGATTTTCAATA
>CANQTA010000015.1 GCA_947626655.1 uncultured Bacilli bacterium | reverse complement strand
AACTGAAAAAGAAGATTAAAAGTGTTATTTATTAATCTTCTTTTTCGTGCTTAAATTTTAACTGTGAATAGTAACAAAAATTCTTTTATTTATTCTTCTCCTAAAAATATTTCCCGGGAAATAATTGGTTGACATAATATTATTTTTTGTGTTTTTTTATCTTATTTAATGTTTTTATATTTGTTTTTTTATAATTAGCAAATATAAATCTTTTATTTCAATGTTTCACGTGAAACATTGTTGAAAACTTTATACTATTTGTTATATATTTTTGATATTTTTTTAATTAACTTTTAATTTTCTATTTCTTTATATTAATATTCAATTATAATTTTTTCTATTTTTTTAAATTTCGTATAATATTTTTATTAATTGTTGATATTTTTGATTAATTTTTAACTATTATAAGTTTACTAATGTTTTTTTTAAATTTAAATTATATTTTAATATATTTCTGATCATAAAATTATATTTATTCAATTTATTATTATTGTTAAAAGTTTTTTTTATTGAAAATAATTCCAATTTAATAATGGTTATTCTGAATAATTAATTATTATTATTTATTTCTATATATATTTACTAAAATATACCTTATTTTTATATTTTTTATGTATTTTTTATTAAATCCTTATAAAAAAACGTAATTTACTTTAAATAAAACTTAAAATATTCTTAATAATTATTAATTAATGCACTAATGCACTCATTATAACTTACAATTATATTTTAATTATTACCTAGCATTTTTAAATTAAACACTATCAAATAATAATTTCATTTTTCTTTTTATATTTATTAAGCTTTTTAGTATAAATAAATTTTTAATTACTTGTTTTATACTAAGATATATTTTATATCAATTAAAAATCTTTATTTTTAATGTATTTTAGCAAATTTTTATTAAAGATTTACTTAATGTTTCACGTGAAACTATAAATGTTATAATTTATATTTTTCTTGTTTGCTGTTATATTTAATAAAGAAATATAATTACCAAAAATAATACAATTTAATGATCTATGTTTCACGTGAAACATTATACCTTTATTTACAAATTATTTAGAAACTATTATTTTCGTATTATGTAAACCAAATATTTCCCGGGAAATATTTTTTATGAGATTATATTAATTGAATAGTTTTTTAATAATTATCAACAATATATTAATAATTCATATTAGTTAAATCAAAATCTTTTTAAATAATATATTATTATTATTATTATTATTATTATTATTATTACATTATATTTTTCATATTTTAACATTAATATTATGTTAACCAATTATTTCCCGGGAAATAATTGGTTATATATTTGTATTATTTTTAATTATTATTTTTAATTTTCTATATAAAAAAAAACTTGTCTCTTAATTTTTGAAACAAGTTTTATTAATTATCAACATTTTCTTAATAGCTTTTTATTTCTATTTTTATAAATCATTATTAATTAACATTTTTTTCGAGTTATCAACATTTTCTACTAATTCATTTTGATTATTTTCATCTGTAGTATTTTCAGTTGTATTCTCATTTATTTTGTCAACTATACTTATTGTAGCTACAAATTGATTTTCTTTTAATGATATTAAGCGTAATCCTTGAGTAACACGTCCTAATAAAGATATTTGATCAATTGGTAATTTAATAGTTATTCCGACATTGGTCATTATTATTATATCTTTATCATCTTCAACAGATTTTGCTGCGATTAAATTACCATTTTTTTCTGTAACATTTAATGCTAATACACCTTTGCTACCACGTTTTGTTTGACGGAAATCACAAACTTTTGTTCTTTTTCCGTATCCTTTTTCAGTTACTAGAACTATTACTGCATCTTCATTGACAACTTCTAAGCAAATACAAGTGCCACCATTTAAATTAATGCCTTTTACACCGGTGGCAGTTCTACCCATAGCTCTAATCTCATTTTCATTAAATTTAACCATTCGGCCAGTACTACTACCAAGTAAGACTAAACTATTACCAGTTGTCTTTTTAACATCTAATAATTCGTCATTATCATTTAAATTAATACATATTTTGCCAGATGTTCTTATATTTTCAAATTCTGTTAAACTAGTCTTTTTTACTATACCTTTTTTCGTCGCAAATAATAAATATTTATATTCATCATCTTTACTTATTTTTATTACTGAGTTAATTTTTTCATCTTTTTCAATTTGTAATAAATTTATAACTGGTATTCCCTTTGATTGTCTACTGAACTCAGGTATTTCATATCCTTTAATTCGATAAACTTTTCCTTTATTCGTAAAGAACATTATATAATCATGTGTAGATAAATTTAATAAATGCTCAACATAATCTTCTTCATTAGTTGTAAGACCTTTTACACCAACGCCACCACGATTTTGAACTTTAAAAGTATCATTAGTTGTTCTTTTTATATAACCTTTATTGGTTAAAACAACCATTACATCTTCTTCTGGTATTAAAGACTCATCTTCAATAAATTCGACAGCAGTCATATCAATTTTAGTACGACGATCATCAGCATATTTTTCTTTTATTTCCAATAATTCAGTTTTAATTATACCTAATATTTTTTCACGAGATGCCAAAATTTCTTTATATTCAATGATTTTAGCTAATAATTCTTGTAATTCTTCTTCGATTTTATTACGTTCTAAGCCAGTTAAACGACGTAATTTTAATTCTAATATAGCATCAGCTTGAATTTCTGTTAAATCATATTTAGCCATTAATAATTCTTTAGCTATAACATCTGTTTCGGATTCTCTAATGATTTTAATAAAATCATCTAAGTTATCTAGAGCTATTTTATAACCTTCTAAGATATGGACACGTTTTTCAGCTTTATCTAATTCAAATCTTGTTCTTCTGATAATTACTTCTTCTTGATAATTTAAATATTTTGAAATAATATCTTTAATTCCTAAAGTTCTTGGTACTTTATTATCAATCATTAAAAATATAATGCTATAACTTACTTGAAATTGCGTATGCTTATATAAATTATTTAATATTACTTGAGGATTGGCATCTTTTTTAAGAGTAATAGTAATTTTAACACCATTTTTTAAATCAGTATGGTAATCTGCTATACCATCAATTATTTTATTATGAACAAGTTCGGCAACTTTAGTTTTTAAATCTGATACATTTACACCATATGGTACTTCATCAACAATAATATAATGTTTACCATTTTTTTCTTCAATTGTTGCTTTACTTCTTATTGTAATAGTACCACGACCAGTTTCATAAGCTTTTTTGATTCCACTATTGCCTAAAATTATTCCACCAGTTGGAAAATCTGGTCCTTTTATATATTGCATCAATCCTAAAGTATCAATGTCCGGATTATCGATATACGCAATACATCCATCAATAACTTCGCCTAAATTATGAGGAGGGATATTAGTTGCCATCCCAACAGCAATCCCCATTGTACCATTAACTAAGATATTAGGAAACCTTGATGGTAAAATTTCGGGTTCTTTTTCGGATTCATCGAAGTTGGGAATAAAATTAATGGTATCTTTATTAATATCTCTTAACAATTCAAGAGAAATTTTTGAAAGTCTTGATTCAGTGTAACGCATAGCGGCAGCACCGGCTCCTGCAATATTACCAAAGTTACCATGACCATCGACTAAAGTGTTCCGATAACTAAAATCTTGGGCCATCCTTACCATTGCTTCATAAATACTAGAATCACCATGAGGATGATATTTACCCATAACATCACCAACAATACGAGCAGATTTTTTATGAGGCTTATCAGGGGTATATCCAGATTCATACATTGACCATAAAATTCTTCGATGAACTGGTTTTAAGCCATCACGAAGATCAGGTAATGCACGCGACATTATAACACTTACAGAATAATCAATAAAAGAATCTTTTATTTCTTTAACAATATTATTTTCTTCTAATTTATCTATACTATGATCCATACAAAACCTCCTAAATATCTACATTTTTTGCATATTCAGCATTTTCTTCAATAAACTTGCGTCTTGGTTCAACTTCTTCACCCATTAACATAGAAAATGCTTCATCAGCTGCTATGGCATCATCAACGGTAATTCTTCTTAATACTCTCGTATTAATATCCATAGTTGTTTCATTTAATTCTTCTGCATCCATTTCACCAAGACCTTTCATTCTAAAAATATCATACTTAGTATTAGGATTTAAAGAAGCTATATAATTATCTCGTTCTTTTTCATTTAAAACATATTTTATAGTTTTTCCGTGTTTAATACAAAACAATGGCGGTTGGGCAGCGTATACATGACCAGTTTCAACGATAGGTCTAAAGAAACGATAGAATAATGTTAAAAGTAAAACACGAATATGCGAACCATCGACATCGGCATCGGTCATAATTATTATTTTATCATAACGTAATTTATTTAAATCGAAATTATCGCCAATTCCAGTTCCAAAAGCTGTTATAATTGTTCTAATTTCTTCATTAGATAAAGCTTTATCTAAGCGAGCTTTTTCAACATTTAATATTTTTCCACGTAAAGGTAAGATTGCTTGAGTCATGGCATCACGACCTTTAACTGCTGAGCCACCAGCTGAATCTCCTTCGACTATAAATATTTCACATAGAGACGGATCTTTTTCTTTACAATCTTCTAGTTTACCGCCAAAGTTACTAACAACATCAAGATCACCTTTTCTTCTAGATAGCTCTCTTGCATTTTTAGCAGCTACCCTTGCTCTTGCTGCCGTCATTGTTTTTTCTACGATGATTTTTGCTTCAGTAGGATTTTCCATTAAAAATCTTTCAAATCCTTGTGAGAAAACATTATCTGCTAGTCTTCTTACTTCTGAATTACCTAATCTTCCTTTCGTTTGACCTTCAAATTGCGGATTAGGATGTTTACAAGAAATAATCATAGTTAAACCTTCTTTAACGTCATCACCAGTTAAAGAATCATCTTTTTCTTTTAACATATTAGTTTTGCGAGCATAATTATTGATAACTCTTGTAAGAGCTCTGCGAACTCCTTCTTCATGTGTACCACCATCATGGGTGTTAATGTTATTAACAAATGAATAAATACTATCGGAATATCCAGAATTATACTGCATGGCTACTTCAAATATGATGCCATCTTCTTCACCTTCTAAATGAATTATTTCATCATGAATAGGTGTTTTACTAGTATTTAAATATTTAACATATTCAGAAATACCACCTTCATACATAAAAGTTTCGCCAGTTGTATCTTCTTCATCCCGATCATCTCTTATTGTCAATGATAAGCCTTTATTTAAAAAAGCTAATTCTCTAATTCTAATTTTTAAAGTCTCATAATCATAAATATCGGTATCAAATATCTCTGGATCTGGTTTAAAAGATACGGTTGTTCCAGTTCTATTTTCTTCACACTCACCAATTTCCGTTAACTTTTGAATTGTTTTACCACCATCAGCAAATTTAGCTTCATAAATTTTAGAATCTTTATAAACTGTAACGGTTACCCATTTCGATAAGGCATTAACGACTGAAGCTCCAACACCATGAAGTCCACCACTAACTTTATAACCGCCACCACCAAATTTACCACCAGCATGCAGTACTGTATAAACTGTTTCTACAGTTGATATACCAGTTTTTGGATGAATACCAACAGGAATACCACGACCATTATCTCTGACAGTTATAGAATTACCTTTATTAATAATTACTTCAATATGATTACAATAACCTGCTAAAGCTTCATCTATTGAGTTATCAACAATTTCCCATACTAAATGATGTAACCCTTTAACATCAGTTGTACCTATGTACATACCAGGTCTTTTACGCACTGCTTCAAGTCCTTCTAAAACTTGAATATCATTTTCATTATAATGTAAATTATTTTCCATGTTATACCTCCCCATTTATAACTTTGATACCATCTTTTGTTACATTAAACAAAAAAGCACTTTTGACTAAATTACGATTTATCTTAGTTAATTCGGTAGTTGTAATAAATGTTTGAATATGGTCGTTTAATATTTTAAAAATATTTTTGATTTTTTCTTTATCTAAAGCACTAAATAAATCATCTAAAATTAATATTGGATATTCACCTTTTTCAGTATATATTAATTCGATTTCTGATAATTTAAAGGCAAAAATGGCATTTTTTTGCTGGCCATTACTACCATATTCTGATATATTTTTACCATCTAACATAAATGTAATATCATCATGATGAATACCATATAAAGTTTTTCCCATAACTACTTCCCGATTATAATTTTTTTTATATAATTCGAAAATCTCTTCTTTACTTTTATTCTTATAATCAGAGTTATATTTTATATTTAGATTACCACTAATAAATACTTCTTCATACTTGTTACTAATATACTTATTAATATTATTAATAAATTCTTCCCGATAATTATATATTTTCAAACCATATTCAATTAGCTTATTTGTTAAAATATCTAAATATTCTTTACTAGCATTACCATTAATATAAAGCTCTCTTAAATAAAAATTTCGTTGTTTTAAAGTTTTATTATAATTATTTAAAATGATAATATAATCTTTTTTTAATTGACTAATTTCAATATTTAATAATTTTCTTCGTTCTTGCGGTGATGATTTAAAAATACTTTGTTCCTCGGGTTCTAAAACTATTATATTGATATTGGCAATATAATCGCTTATTTTGGAAGAAATATTATTATTAATTTTAACTTTTTTACCATCTTTATTTAAAATAACTTGATAATTATTTACGGTATCAGTTTCTACTTCTCCTTCTATTTTTGTACTTAACTCACCATTTCTTATTAAATATTTATCGTTGTTAGTGCGAAAAGATTTTGTTAAAGATAAAGCATATATGGCTTCAACTAAATTTGTTTTACCTACTCCATTTTTACCATAAATAATATTTAAGGTGTTATTAAAATGTAATTCGATTTTTTCATAGTTACGAAAATTATGAAGTTTAAGACTGTTTAGTTTCATATTATGCCCTTCTTTTAATCGCTATTTAATAAAAAGGTATTTTAAGTACACCTATACCTAACTATAATTATATCATAAAATAGGTATATTTTAAACAAAATTTTCATCTTTCTGACAATTTATACGATTATTTAATTTTATACTATAAAGAATTAATTTTTCAAAACGATATTTTGATAAATTAACAATAAATTCATGATTATTTATACAAATTATTTTAATTTTTTTATTTTTTAAATTCTTATAATCCATTATTTTGTTAGCCATTATATACATGCAATCTTTATCCCGGATGCCCCCGATAGGTAGTAATATTTGTTGTTCTTTTAAATAAATTGGAACTGAGTATTTGATTCCTAAGATTTTTTTAGCACATGATTTCATTCCTTCTAAATTTGTTCCTTGCGAAGAACAATTTTCATTTAAAATCGTTTTAATATTTTTGTTGATAACTACCTCGTTATTAACATTATAAATAATAGTATTTTTACCAAATCTTTTTAGTGCAATAGTTTTATCAGTTATACGATAACTTTTCACAACCAAACCTCCCCTAATGGCATTTACTATAGCACACTTGGTTTGAAAAAATTGTCGAATTATGAAAAATTTTTAATTTTTTAAAAAAAATTAGATTTTTTATCTAATTTTAGTATGTTTTAACTGGTAATATTAGTTCAATTAATGATTCATCTTTAACAGATTTTATCAAAATTGGTTTATCATCAGTATTTATTAACAATAAGATAGTATCATCTTTTATGACTTTTAAAGCTTCTAACATATATCGTGAAGAAAATGCTATTTCTAATTTTTCTTTATTGCTACATTCAATATTTAATTTTTCTTCAGTTGTTCCAATTTCACTAGCACTTGAAGAAATAACCATTAATTTATCATCAATTAAAACTCTTACAATGTTTTTATCTTTGCTTTGGGCAAATAATGAAGCACGATCAATGGCATCATTAAATGATCTTAAATCTAAATTAATCATGTAGGCAAATTCGGTTGGTATTAAATGATTGGTATCAGGGTAAGTACCACTTAATAAATTGGTTTGAAATTGAATATTACGATAATGGAATAAAATTTTATTATTGAAAATATGCATTGTAACATCATCTTCATTATCTAACATTTTTTCAAATTCATTGATACTTTTTCCAGGAATTACAATGTTAATTGGACTGTTAACTATAGCATTTAGTTTGATATTTTTTTTCGCAAGACGATATGAATCAGTTGCTATACACTCCAAATTGTCGCCATTTATTTTTAAGTTAATACCAGTTAGTAATTGTCTTACTTCTTGGGTTGAGACAGCATATGTTGTTTCATTAATAATACTTTTTAAGGTTGCGGCAGGAATTTCAATTGGTTCTTTAGATTCTTCTAAGTTAATATGTGGATAATCATTTATATCATAACAATTTAAATTGTATTCATTATTATCAGTATATATTTTTATTTTGTTAGTATCTTCTGTAGCAAAGTTGATAATATCTGATGGCATTTTTCTAATAATTTCTAAAATATATTTACTTTGAATTATTATACTTCCGGGAATTTCAATATTTTTTATATCTTTTTCGGGGATATTTATTTTAATTGTTAATTCTGAATCACTTGCTAATAAACTTAAACCGTTGGGCGTTAAGTCAAATTTAATACCATTTAAGATTGGGATTGTGGTTCTAGTTCCAATTGCTCTTGTTACGTTAGTAAGAGCTTCTAATAAAATATTTTTATCAATAACAAATTTCATATTATTCCTTCTTTCTATTATTTTTTATTATTAATATTATTGTATTTATTATAGTGTTGATAATGTTGATAACTACTTGTTTTTCCACTTTTAGCAAAGATTTTGGCACTGTTTATAACTTGGTAGTTTTCCACATCTTCATAACTTTGCTTTTATTTCTTTTAACATATTATCAAGAGTTGTGTTATTTTGTAATTCGCTTTTTATTTTATCAATGCTAGCAATAACGGTTGAGTGATCACGACCGCCAAATTCAAAACCAATTTTTTCTAAGTTTTCGTCAGTTTCAATTCGGCATAGATACATGGCGATATGACGTGGTCTTGTGATATTGTTGCTTCTTTTTTTACTTTTTAAGTCTTCAACAGTTATTTTAAAGAAATCTGCGACTACTTTTTGAATATGAGGTATGGTATTTTCTTGATAAATATTAACGTTCACACAGTCTCTAATAGCTTCATTAGCAAAATCTAGAGTGATAACATCAGGTTTCATCATGGCGGTGTATGCTAGAAGCCGATTAATGGTACCAATGATTTGTCTGACATCGTTTGGACAACCATTAGCAATGTATTCAATAACATCGCGATTAATTTTATCTTTAATACTAGTATTTTCGAGTTTTTGTTTAATTATTTCGCAGCGAAGTTCAAAATCTGGTGGATAAATATCTACTGGTAATCCCCAAGTAAAACGACTTCTTAGTCTTTCTTCAATTTTCTTTAAATCATCCGGACTGCGATCACTAGAGATAATTATTTGTTTA
This sequence comes from uncultured Bacilli bacterium, assembly GCA_947626655.1. Lineage (GTDB taxonomy): Bacteria > Bacillota_I > Bacilli_A > RF39 > UBA660 > SIG200. The sequence continues at coordinate 19,724 of CANQTA010000015.1, read as the reverse complement.
TTTTGTTGATGTAAATATTCAAAGGTGTAAAAAAATTCTTGTTGTGTGAGTTCAGCTCCGACTAAAAATTGAATATCATCAATTATTAAAACGTCGACATTACGATATTTATTTTTAAAATTGTTAGCATAATTTAAGGTATCTTTGCCTTTTTCTTGTCTTGAAATGCCTGCATATTCATCTTTAAATGCACTACTTGTTGTATATAATACTTTTTTATCCGAATGTTCGGTTATATAATTACCTATTGCATGCATTAGATGGGTTTTACCAATTCCACTGCGTCCATATATAAATAAAGGATTGCGAATTGTTCCTGGTGTTTGGGCGACATTCATCGCTGATACATAGGCAAGTCGATTAGATTCACCAACAATGTAGTTATCAAAATTTAATTCTGGTTTTAAATTGGTATTCCATTCAACTGTTTTATTATCATTTGTTTCTTTTTTATCTTCTTTTAAAATATCTTTTGGTTCTGTTTCAATTTCATCTTCAGTGACAAAATTAAATTCGTAGTTAATACCAGTTAGAGAAAACATTGTTTCATCTATTAAATCAATATAAGTTTTGCGTAAAATTTGTTTATGGACTGGTAAGGGAACTTTAATAGTAATAACTTTATCTTGCATACTAACAAGTTCTAGATCATTAAACCAGACTGAGTAGGTACTGCCACTTACAGAATCAGCGATTTCTTTTAAAAATTCTTTAAAAAGTTCTTGTGTTTTCATACCTCACCCACCTTTAAAAATATCCAATTTAATTGTATCATTAAATGTATTTTAATGACAAGAAAAAATTAATAAAAAATGTTATTAACATTATTTTCCACTCTAATAACCTTAGGTACTAATTATATTAAATCATGTTATTAACAATTTCAACAAAAAAATATACACTTTTTAAACTTTTAAACATTTGAGTTAAGTAATTGGAAATGTTATTTTTGTTGATAAGTTATTTTGTTATTATAATAATGATGATTAATTAAAATTTTTTTATGTTATTTTAATGTTATTAAAAGAATTTTTTGATAAGAAAAATGATTATGTTGATAACTTATGAGTTGTTAACAATTATTTTTAAGAACAACTTTTTAATTGGAATTAGAAATTTGTTAATTAAGTTAACTTAGAATAACTTATCTTTAATGTATTTCTTGACATTCTAACTTATTTAATATTATAATAAGGACACTTAAAGAAAAAAACGGAGGTGGATTTTATATGAAAAGAACTTATCAACCAAATAATCGTAAAAAAGCTAAAAAGCATGGTTTCTTTGCTCGTAAAGGGACAAAGATTGTTAGTAGACGTTTAAGAAAAGGTCGTAAGGAATTAACAAGATAATTTCTTACGCATTTTTAATATTATGAAAAAAAGAGATGTTTTAAAGTCTAATGAATTATTTAATAAAGTTATAAATGATGGAGAAAGGGTTTATAATAAATATTTTATTATTTGTTATTTACCTAAAGAAAATTTAAAAAATAATTATGGCATTGCTGTTGGTAAAAAAGTTGGTAATGCAGTTATTCGTAATAAAATAAAAAGACAAGTACGAAATATTTTAGATAACAACATAAAATTATTTCCAAATTTTCACAATTATATTATAATATGTAAAAGAGATGTTTTAAATTTAACGTTTCAAGAAATGAATTTCAAGTTAATAAGTTTATTGAAATTATTGGGAGATGCAAATGAAAAATAAAATATTAGCAGTATTTTTAGTAGTTATGGTACTTTTAACAAGTGGTTGTGGTGCTAACGACTATATTAAAGATAAAGATAATAAAATTGTTATTTATGAAGCAACTGGGCAAAATTTACCGAATAATATATTATGTAAACCAAGTGCAGAAACAGAGTTATATCAGAAATATCAAGAATATCAAGATCAATTAAAAGTTGATTTCGATAAATTACCGACTTGTGAAGATTTTAAGATTAATTCTACTAAATCTTCAGGAATATGGGAATTTTTATTTGTTAAACCTCTAGCCTATATAATATTAAAGTTAGGTAATTTAGTTGGTAATTTAGGAATTTCGGTTATCTTAATTGGTTTATTGATTCGGCTTATCTTATTACCATTTTCTTATAAAAACCATAAACAAAGTAAAAGTATGCAAAAAGTTCAACAAGAAATGCAAAAAATTGAACTTAAGTATCGGGGGCGAGAAGATACTGAGGCAATGATGATGAAAAGTCAAGAAATGATGGCAGTGTATAAGAAATATAATATTAAACCGATGAGTGGCTGTTTAGTGGCTTTCTTACAACTTCCTATATTCTTTGCTTTCTTACAAGCTTTATATCGAGTTCCAGCTATATTTGAAGATAAATTATTAGGATTTAATTTAGGAATGACTCCTTCTGTAGGAATTGCAAATGGTAATTATTGGTATATTTTAATAATAGTTTTGATTGCTATTTCAACATATTTTTCTTTCAAATATTCAATGAATGCTAATGGGGCAATGAATACGCAACCGGAAATGAAAAATCAAATGAATATGATGACTAATATTATGGTTGTCTTAATCGTTGTAACATCATTTACTTTGTCAACAGCAATAGCTTTATATTGGATAGTAACTTATGCATTTATTGCAGTTCAAACCTTTATATTTAAAAAATTATCTGGAGATAGTAAAAGTAGTAAACAAGATTATCCTAAGGGTGGAAAAAAGATAAAAGATAAGTTAGAAGTGAAGAGAGGTCTAAAGTATGGAAATAATAACTAAAGAAGGTAAAGAATTAGAAAGCATTTTAGAAGAAGTATGTCAAGAATATAATGTAAATAAAGATGATTTTTATTATCATTATACCGAAAAAAAAGGTGGCTTATTTAATAAAGGTGGTTTAGAAGTTAAAATAATTTTAAAAAATGAATTACTTCTTTATTTAAAAGAATATTTAAGTGAGTTACTAAAGAACATGGGACTTGAGTGTAATTTTGAAACAAAATTAAGAGAAGATACTCTGTATATAAAAATATATTCTTCTAATAATCCTATTTTAATAGGTAAAAATGGTAATACTTTAAAAGCTTTAGAAACAATAGTTAAGCAAAAAATTAATACTGAATTTGGAATAAGACCTTATATAAGTTTGGATGTAGAAAATTATCGAGAAAAACAACAACATCGTTTAGAAAGAATGGCTAAGAAATTAGCTAAAGAAGTTGTGAAGACTAATATTGAAGTCCATTTAGATAATATGAATGCCTATGATCGGCGAATTGTTCATAATATTTTAACAGATTTTAAAGGAGTTAAAACAATAAGTGAGGGTGAAGAACCTAATCGTCATGTAATTATTAAACCAGAGTAAACTTGAGGATTACCTTAAGTTTTTTAATGCAAATGTAGGTAATTTGTGCTAGAATATTGCCGTATGGGGTGATTATAATGGAAGATACAATTTGCGCTATTGCAACCTCTTTAGGTGTGGGAGCTATTTCAATAATTCGTGTTAGTGGGATGAGTGCTATTAAAATAGTTAATTCTTTATTTAAAGGTCCTAATTTAACTAAAGTAGCTTCACATACGATTAATTATGGTTATATATATGATAATGATGAAGTAATTGATGAGGTTTTAATAAGTGTAATGCGAGCTCCTAAGACTTATACTATAGAAGATGTTGTGGAAATAAATTCGCATGGTGGGTTAAATATTACTAATAAAGTTTTAGAATTATTATTAGAAAAGGGTTGTCGACTTGCTGAACCTGGTGAATTTACGAAAAGAGCTTTCTTAAATGGACGAATAGATTTAACTAAAGCAGAATCAGTAAATGATTTAATTAATGCTAAGAGTGATGCTCAAAGAAAGTTAGCTTTAAATAATTTGAAGGGTAAGTTAGGTAATGAAATTAATAATATTAGAAAAGAAATAGTAACAGTTATGGCTAATATTGAAGTTAATATTGATTATCCAGAGTATGAAGATATAAATGTTGTTACTAATGAAAATTTAATTCCCCAATTAAAAAAAATAAAGAAAGAATTAGAAGTTATGCTTCAAAATTCGCAAAATGGTAGACTTATAAATGAAGGAATTAATATAGCTATTGTAGGTAAACCAAATGTGGGGAAAAGTAGTATATTAAATCATTTTTTAGGAACTGATAAAGCAATTGTGACAGATATAGCGGGAACAACAAGAGATATAGTTGAAGGGCAAATAACTTTGGAGGGCTTTTTAATAAATTTTATTGATACAGCTGGTATTAGAGAAACTTTGGATGTTGTAGAAAAAATTGGGGTTGAGAAAAGTAAAAAAGCAATAGCAGAAGCTGATATTGTTATAATTGTATTAAATAATAATGAAAAATTATCTACGTATGAGAGAGATTTAATTAAAAGTGTTCCTGAGGAAAAAAGAATTATTTTTGTTAACAAATCAGATTTAGTAAATAATTTAGAAGTTGAAGATGATTATATATTAGGTAATACTATGGAAAGTAGTGGGTTAGATAGTTTAAAAAGAGGTATCATAGATAAGTTACATTTAGAAAGTATTTTAACTAAAGATATGACATATATGTCTAATGCTAGACAAATTGCTTTGTTAAAGAAAGCTTTAAATTCTTTAAAAGGGGCTTTAGATAATTTAGATAAGAAGATACCAATTGATATAGTGGAAATTGATATTACAAATGCATGGAATTTATTAGGAGAAATAACTGGAGAAACTTATCAAGATGAATTAATTGATACATTATTTAGTAATTTTTGTGTAGGAAAGTAAGTGATAATATGTATGATATAATTGTGGTTGGTGGTGGTCATGCAGGTTGTGAAGCTGCCAATATAGCTGCTAAAATGGGAATGCAAGTTCTTCTTTTGACTATGAATAAAAAAAATATTGCTGATATGCCTTGTAATCCTTCTATTGGGGGAACTGCTAAAGGAATTATTGTAAGAGAGATTGATGCTTTAGGTGGTTTAATGGGAATAGTAGCAGATAAGTCACATTTTCAAATAAAAATGCTTAATAATTCAAAGGGGCCAGCAGTTAGATGTTTAAGATGTCAAGCTGATAAGCGGGTATATCCAAAAGTAATGTTGGAATATTTAGAAAGTAATCCTAATTTAGAGATTAAGGAAGGTTTAGTTGAAGATTTAATTGTCGATGATAAAAAAGTTACTGGAGTTATTTTGAGTGATGGAACGAAAATTGAAGCTAAAATAGTTATTTTAACAACAGGAACTTATTTAAAGGCTAATATTTTGATTGGAAGTAAAAATACAGAAGGTGGACCACATGGGGAAGGAAGAAGTAATGAGTTAAGTAATCATTTAAAGGATTTAGGATTAGAAATTATTCGTCTTAAGACAGGAACCCCACCAAGAATAAAAAAAGAATCGATTGATTTTAGTAAGATGCATGAAGAAGTAGGGGATGATACTTATTATACTTTTAGTCATGATATAAAACCCCAATATAAGATTAATGAACAACAAAAGTGTTATTTATTATATACTAATGCGAAAACTCATGAAATAATCCATGAGCATTTAAAAGAATCAGCTATGTATGGTGGTTATGTTACAGGAGTAGGACCTCGGTATTGTCCTTCTATTGAAGATAAAGTAGTAAGATTTAGTGATAAAGAAAGACATCAACTTTTTTTAGAACCAGAAAGTATTTATTATGATGAGTGGTACTTACAAGGTTTTTCAACAAGTATGCCAGAATATGTGCAAGAAGAGTTAGTTCATAGTTTAAGTGGTTTAGAAAATGCTATTATTACAAAATGGGCTTATGCCATTGAATATGATGCGATTAGTCCTTTACAAATAAAACCTAGTTTAGAAAATAAAATATTAGAAAATTTGTTTACAGCTGGGCAAATTAATGGAACTAGTGGTTATGAAGAGGCTGCTGGACAAGGAATAATGGCTGGGATTAATGCTTCATTAAAATTACAAGGAAAAGATGCGTTAGTTTTAAAGAGAAATGAAGCTTATATTGGGGTATTAATTGATGATTTAGTAACTAAAGGAATAACAGATCCTTATCGAATGTTAACTAGTCGAGCAGAATTTCGGTTACTTTTAAGGCATGATAATGCTGATTTAAGATTAAGAGAATATGGTTATCAAGTAGGAAGTATTAGTAGGGAACAATATGAAAGATTATTAAATAAAAAAGAGAATATAAAGAAATTAATGGAAGAATTAGCTAGTTTAAAATTAAAAATAACTAAAGAAGTGCAAATAGAATTTAATAAGCATAATATCCTAGTACCGAGACAAACAATTACTTATAAAGAATTGTTGAAAAGACCAGAAATTAATTTTGAAATATTAAAAAAATTTCATGAATTTAATTATGATTCAGAAGTTATAGAACAAGTTGAAATAGAATTAAAGTATTTTGGTTATATTAATAAGGCTTATAAAGAAGCTTTAAAATTACAAAAAATAGAGGAAAAACAAATACCAGAAGATATTAATTATCAAAAAATTAGAAATTTAGCTAGTGAGGCTCGCCAAAAATTAGAAACAGTACGACCAAGAACTATTGCTCAAGCTTCAAGAATTAGTGGCGTAAATCCAAGTGATATTGCTATATTAGCTATATATTTAAAAAAGGAATATAATCATGAATAAAGAGGAATTTAAAAGAGAATTAGATAAGTTAAAAGTTGACTATACTGATGAAATGTTAGAACAATTGGAAATTTATAAAAATTTTTTGCAAGAATATAATAAACATACTAATTTAACAAGAATAGATAGTGATGAAGATATATATTTAAAGCATTTCTATGATTCATTAACTATTGTTAAAGTAATTGATTTAAATAGGGTAAAAAATTTATTGGATATTGGTACAGGGGCAGGATTTCCAGGAATGATTTTAAAAATATTTTATCCAAATTTAAAAGTTACGTTGATTGATAGTAATAATAAAAAGATTAAATTTTTAACGGAACTAAAAGAAAAATTAAAATTGAATGTGGAAATTGTTTATGATCGAGTAGAGAATTTTACAAAAAATAATTTAAATAAATATGATGTAGTAACTTCACGAGCAGTTGCTAATTTAAGAGTTTTAGCAGAATTGTCTATTCCTTTAGTAAGTGTTAATGGCTTCTTTATTCCTTTAAAAGGGAATATTTTAGAAGAATTAAAAGAAGCTACTAGTACTTTAGATATAATGCATGTCATAAATACTAAGCATTTAACTTTTAATTTATATAATGATATGGGAATAAGAAATATTTATGTTTTTAAAAAGATGAAAGAAACTAATCGGAGTAGTTTGAGAACTTATGATAAAATTGTTAAAAAGCCATTGAAAAAAAACTATAAATAAGTTAGAATTATTTATAGAGGTAAAGGGGCCTGATTATTGTGGATTCAACTTTAGAAAACAATAAACAAGTAATTAATGTGCCAATTGAAGACATAATTCCTAATCGTTTTCAACCGCGTTTAAATTTTGATGAAAATGGTTTAAAAGAATTAGCATCTTCAATTAAAGAACATGGGATTATTCAACCCCTTATTTTAAGACGCCTTAATGATAAGTATGAAATTATTGCGGGAGAAAGAAGATATAAGGCTGCTAAAATGGCAGGACTTATGAGTGTACCAGCTATTATTAGTGAGATGGATGATAAAAAAAGTGCAGAAGTAGCAATTGTTGAAAATGTTCAAAGAAGAGATTTATCATCAATTGAAGAAGCAAAATCTTATAAAGCTCTTTTAGATAAAGGTTATTTAACGCAAGAAGAGTTAGCTAAAAAAATGGGTTTAAGTCAATCAGCAATTTCCAATAAATTAAGGTTATTATCATTATCACCTAAAGTTCAAGATGCTTTGATGGCTGGAAAGATTTCTGAAAGACATGCCCGTAGTTTATTGCAATTAAGTTCTTTGGAAGAACAAGATAAATGGTTAAAAATTGTAATTGATGAAAGAATTACTGTTAAAGAATTAGATAATAGATTAAAAGAGAGTATGAATAAAAAAGAAGAAAAAGAAGAAATAAAAAAGAATACTAGTGAAATTCCAATAATTGAAACAACTCCTAATATTGAAGATATTAAGTCTAGAGCAGAAGATATTATTAAACCGAGTGATAAACAAAGTAATATTGATGTGATTGCGGAAACACCAGTAAATACAAAAATACCTAATAAATTTTTCAACTATTTAGAAGATGAACAAGCTAATATGAATGCTTTTGATATTAGTAATTTTATGAATAGTGTTGATGATGCTGTTAAAGAAGTAGAAGCTAAAGAAGAACCAGAGCCTGAAGAAATAGAAATGTTAGATTTTTTAGCACCAGCTGCAACAACTGATGTTAAAAATATGGATAAAGCTTATGAATTAATTTCTAAATTAGAGAGTGATTTGAAAGATAATAATTATACTGTTAAAGTAATAAAAGATGAAAATGATAATATTATTAAATATACGATAGAAATAGCTAAAAACTAATTGGTAAATTTTAGCTTTTTTTATTCTTCATCTTTTTCTTTATTAACATAAGTTTCTTTTAAATTTGGTTCTGATCCTTTTAAGTAATAATAAACAATGGCTCTGCTTGAATCATTAGTTGGTTCACCAGTGACAGCGTCTAAAATAATTCCGAAAACATTACTGGGAGTTTCATACCAATTATCTTCTAAGCCATTTTCAATTTCTTCCATGGTATCAGCCCAAATATTTTTGGTAATATAGCTATAACTTTCTGTAAATTCCCGGTTATCATCATAGCCAATCCAGACCAGCATTAAATCATCTTTGTTATAGCCAACTGTCCAATAATCGGTGGCAGTTGTACCAGTTTTTATAGCATATTTCCGACTTAATTTACCAGCAATTACTCTGGCAGTTGCAGTAGTATAGTCTCGAAAAGCTGATGATGTTGTGTTAGCTAATAATTCATTTAATATATAAACATAGTTAGGATTTAATACTAAACTTTTATTTTCATCTTTGACATAAATAATATTACCATTTGGATCTTCAATTTTTCTTATTAAATATAAATCTTTTTTGTAGCCACCACTTGCTAAAGTAGCATAACCGGTGGCATAGTCTAAAATATTGATAGCTCCAGTTCCTAATGCTAAAGAGGGTATAGGGTCGAGATTTTCTTTAATACCAGCTCTTTTAGCAGTATCTACTAAAATATTTGTTCCTAAAAAAAGATTGGTTTTAACGGCAAAAACATTGTCAGAAAAAGCAATTGCGGCGGCCATAGTTATTTCTTTATTTGCATATTTGTCATTAAAATTAGTTGGAGAATAACTTTCTTTGTTATTAATATTAAAAATAGTATATTCACTTTTAAATTTTGAGGACGCTACTAAATTATTTTCTAAAGCACTATAATATAAAAAGGGTTTCATAGTAGAACCTACTTGTCTTTTAGATTCTGTTGCCCGATTATATTGACTTTTTCCATAGTCAATTCCTCCGGTTAAAGCTTCGATTTTCCCCGTTTCAGGATCTACAATAACACTTGATACTTGTAAATCAGGGACATCTTGCATATTATTTAGAATATTTTTTTCTAAACTGCTTTGTTTGTTCATATCTAGATTAGTATAAATTTTTAAACCACCAGTTTCTAAAATATTTCTATTGATACCTAGATTTTCTAATTCTTTGTATACGGCATCTTGATAATACATAAGCATTTGTAAATTGGCTTCATTACTTTTACCATAAATATAAACATTTTCAAAATCAAGATTATTATAAGTGTCTTCATCAATATAATTATTATCATATAAGGCTTTAGCTACTACTTTAGCTCTTGTAAGACTAGCTTCTTTATTAGAAACTGGATTAAAACGATTAGGACTTTTGGGAATACCAGCAAGTATTATTGCTTCTTCTAAAGATAAGTCTTTTGGTTCTTTGTTAAAATAGTATGAACTGGCATTACTAACTCCATAATTACCATTACCATAGTTAATAGTATTTAAATAAGCTTCTAAAATATCATCTTTATTGTATTGGATTTCAGCAATAATAGTTAGAAATGCTTCTTCTATTTTTCGTTTCCAAGTTTTATCAAAATCTAAATATAAATTTTTAACTAATTGTTGGGTAATAGTAGAGGCTCCTTGAACAATTCTTTTACTTTTGATATTCGATAACATAGCTTTACCAATTCTTAAGATATCAAAACCTTTATGATTATAAAATTTACGATCTTCTACAGATATAACAGCATTTATTAATTTTTCATCAATATCTTCAATATTAACCCAAGATGATGTACTACTGCCTTGGTATACTAAATTATCTTGATTATCATATAAATAGTAAGTACCATTGTTAGTAATATTTAATTTAGGGGTAATAAGGGCATAAATGTTAATACCGATATAAAAGATTATAAAGCTTGTAAGACTAAAAATAGTTATTTTTGTTAAGCTTTTTATTAGTTTCATTTAATCACCTAATGTTATTATGTAAATAAATTACAAAATTATGTTGAATTTATATATATGTTATGTTATAGTTTTAAGGAAAAAGGAGTGATTATATAAAGCAGTTAATAAACTGGTGTTTAATAAGTAATGATAATATTATAGTTGATAAAAAAGATGTAGAGTGTGAATATATAGAGAGTAAATATCTTAAATATTTTGAAGATGATAATTTAAATTATATTGATTTAGAAAATGAATTATATGAAAGAAGTAATCGAGATTTTACTTTTAAAATAAATTTTAAAGATCAAACATTTACTTATATTTTAAAAGAAAATAATTATATTATATCTGATTATTTAACATTTGCAAGTATGACTCAAGATCAAGATATTATTTTAAAATATAATTTAGATGATGAAGAAAAAAAAATTATAATACATTTATTATAGTAATAATGTGATAGAGTTGCATATAATGTTTTTTAGAATAGAGGAGATAATTATGAATTTAAAAGATATAACTGAAGAAGAATTACAAACAATGGGGTATGATGAAATTGCTTATTTAGTATTAGAAAATAATAAAAAGAAAATGAAAATAATAGATTTGTTTAAAGAAGTTTGTCAAATCTTAAATCTTCCTGAGAGTACAGTTGAAGATAGAATAACTGATTTCTTTGAATTACTATCTACGAATAAAAAATTTGTTTTGCTTCCGGATGGTTTTTGGGATTTAGCTATTAATCATTTACAAGAAGTTATTATTGAAGATGAAGAAGATATTTTAGATAGTGAAGAATTAGAAAATGAAGATGATATGGAAATCATTGAAAATGAAGAGGAAGATGATGATATCTATTATGATAGTGATATGGATGCTTCTGATGATGACGATGATGATTTAAAAGATTTAGTTATTATTGATGATAATGATGAAAGTAATGAGTAGTTATTTATTGGTAGTAACTCTTTAGAAATAACATATATTATTATAAGATGTGAGACTTGATGTTTCACATTTTTAAAACGAGGTGAAATTTTGAAAAAAATATTTAGTAATTTGGGAGTTAAAGTTTCTTTAATAACCATTTTAATTAATTTTATATTATTTGTGATTAAGTTTATAGCAGGTATTGTTGCTCATTCACATGCTATGATATCCGATGCAGTACATTCTTTATCAGATGTGATTAGTACTTTTGTTGTAATTATTGGGCTTGTAGCTTCGAGTAAAGAAGCTGATAATAAACATCCATATGGACATGAGAGAATTGAATCAGTAGTTGCTATTGTGTTAGCTTTTATGTTGTTTTTAACTGGGCTTGGTATTGGTTATATGGGTATTAATAGTATGCTTCATGGTAGTACTTTAAAAACACCAGGAATGTTAGCTTTAGGAGCAGCACTTATTTCCATTATGGTTAAAGAAGGAATGTATCAATATTCTATTAGAGTAGCTAAGAAATTAAATTCTAAATCAATGGAAGCTGATGCTTGGCATCATCGTAGTGATGCTATTTCATCAATTGGTTCTTTTATTGGTATTTTAGGGGCTCGTTTAGGATTAGGTATTTTGGATCCTCTTTGTAGTGTTTTAATATGCATTTTAATTGTTAAAGCTGCGATAGAAATATTTATTGATTCAACATCCCAAATGATAGATGAATCTTGTGATTCGGAAGTAACTAAAAATTTGTTTGATACGATATTAGCTACAGAGGATAATATTGAAATTAATGATTTAAAAACAAGAATTTTTGGTAGTAAAGTATATATTGATACAGAAATAGCGGTAGATGGTAATATGAAATTATATGCCGCTAATGAGTTAGCAAACCATATTCATGATACTATTGAAGCTAAGTATGATTTTGTGAAACATTGCAATATTCATGTAGTTCCTAAAAAATAAGAATTGTTTACTAGTTGAGCTTGGACGTGATATAATAAGGAAGAAATGGGTGAGATTATGTTCGAAAGATTAGATAATATTTGTAAAAAGTATGAAGAATTAAAAGAAGAATTGACTAAGCCAGAAGTATTTAATGATTATAATACTTTAAAAAAATTATCCAAGGAACAAAGTGATTTAGAAGAAACTGTTTTAAAATATCAAGAATATAAAGATACAGTTAAAGCTATAAAAGAAGCTGAAGCCTTAGTAGATGACCCAGAATTTGCGGAAATGGCAACGATGGAATTAGAAAATTTAAATGATAAATTAGCTAAAATTCATAGTGAGTTAGAAGTGTTGTTAGTTCCTAAAGATGAAAATGATGGGAAAAATGTTATTATGGAAATAAGAGGAGCTGCTGGTGGAGATGAAGCTAATATATTTGCTGGAGATCTATTTAGAATGTATTCTTATTATGCAGCTCAAAATGGTTGGAAAATTGAAGTTTTAAATGCTTTGGAAGGTAGTAGTGGTGGTTATTCACAAATAGAGTATATGATTAAAGGAGATAATGTATATTCGAAATTAAAGTATGAAAGTGGTTCACACCGAGTACAAAGAGTACCAACTACAGAAACGCAAGGAAGAGTTCATACATCGACAGCTACGGTTTTAGTAATGCCAGAAGTAGAAGATGCCGAGATTGAAGTTAAAGAAAGTGATTTAAAAATTGATGTGTATCATTCAAGTGGAGCAGGAGGACAATCAGTTAATACTTCTAATTCAGCGGTACGAATTACGCATGTGCCAACCGGAGTAGTTGTAGCTTGTCAAACTGAAAGAAGTCAACTTAAAAATAAAGAAAATGCGATGCGATTATTAAAAATTAAATTACATGATGAAATGAAACAAAAACAAGAAAAAGAAGTGGGAGCAGAAAGAAAAAGTAAAATTGGTACTGGGGATCGTTCAGAAAAAATTAGAACATATAATTATCCCCAAAATCGGGTTACTGATCATCGTATTAATTTTTCAATTATGGAACTTGATCGCGTTATGGATGGTCATTTAGAACCAATTATTGAAGCTTTAATTACAGAAGATATGCGTCTTAAATTAGCAGGAGAAAAATTTGAGTGATTTAGAATTAATAAAAAAATTTGTAGCTCCTGATGAGCAAGAAGAAGCTATAAAAAAATTAAATGCCGGATATCCGGTGCAATATATAATAGGTAATGTTGATTTTTATGGTTCTATTATTAATGTTGATAATAATGTTTTAATACCAAGATTTGAAACAGAATTTTTAGTAGATAAAACTATTAAATGTTTAAAATCATTAAATATTAGAGCGTTAAATGTTTTAGAAATTGGTACAGGCAGTGGTTGTATTGCTATTTCTTTAAAAAAAAATTTAGATTGTGAAATAGATGCAATAGATATAAATAAAAATGCTATTAAAATAGCTTCTGAAAATGCTCGTAATAATCAAGTTGATATTAATTTTCAGGTTTTAGATATTCATTATTTTCAAACTGATAAAAAATATGACTTAATAATTAGTAATCCACCATATGTTCCTTTGGGTAGTAAAGTAGATGTTAAAATTAAATATGAGCCTCAAGATGCAATTTATGCTGCTCAAAATGGTTTATATTTTTATAATATTATTTTAGGAAAAATAAAAAATAATTTAAATAATGATTATTTAATTGCTTTTGAAATAGGAGATAAGCAAGGGGAATTAATAAAGAAAATAGTACATTATTATTTACCATTTGCTCATATTAAAGTAGAAAGAGATTTAAATAATTATGAAAGATATGTTTTTATATCGAATAAGCAAATTCTAATTTAATTATTAGAATTTCTTTTATATGGAGTTCTTTCATCAGTTAAATATAATATATAATCAATACTTACATTATAAAAGATAGCAAGTTGAATTAGTTTTTTAGTAGATATATCTAATTCACCAGTTTCATAAGGTGAATATGAAGATTGAACTATGCCTAATATTTTAGCAATGTTATATTGTTTTAAGTCTTTGTCTTCACGTATTTCTTTTAATCTATTTAAATTAGGATTATTGTTAATTATTTTTGAATTTGGATAAAGTTTTTTTATGTTAGTTAAACCTAGTATATAATCTATATTAGTTTTGTATAATTTTGATAATTTTCTAAGTATAATTGTGGGCATATCTCGCTTTTCATTTTCATATTGTGAGTAACTGTTTTGTTTAATTTTTAAATATTTAGCAATTTCAGTTTGCGTAATGCTTTGTTCAGTTCGTAAATCTTTAAGTCTATTCATATTCATCATTTAAAATTTTAAAATACCGGAATTTGAGATATTGACTTTAATGGCATTTTGAGATAGTATATTAATATAAAATATCTCAATTTTCAATATTTATATGAGATAAAAATAAATATTAAACTTATTAAATAATATTTAAATTTATTTGTTAGAAAAGTTAAATCGATTTAAAGATTAAATGAAAAGAGGTAGAAGATGAAGAATAATAGAAAAGTAATAATAAGCTTAGTAGGAGTTTTAATAATGTTACTACTAATAATAAGTGCCACGTATGCTTATTTTAGTGTAACAATAAACGGTAATGGTAGTAAAACTATGATTACAGCCAATACCCCAAAGAAGCACTCCTTATCCGTAAGTACATTATATGATGATATTCATATTCATGTTGATAATAATGATATGAAATTAATAAATGCAGGAAGTTATTATGGAGCAGTAGATAAAGACAAACGATATGAGAAAACAAAAGAAGAAGGTACTCATCAAATAATCGAAGTATCATCAAAAGGTATGGAAAACATTAGGTACAGTTGTAGTGGGGATATCAAAGTAACTTTAGAAACCAAAGAAGATAGTATGGGGAGTGTCTTAGAAAGAGAAGATGTGTTATTATACTTAAAAGGCTTAGGTTTAGATGAAACATTAGATTTAAGTACGTTAAAAACAAATAATACCAAAGTATATAAAACTACTTTTGATATTGATGGTAATAGTAGTGATTATTTAAGTGCAATAGTGGAGTTAATCAATAAAGAAAGTTATCAAAATTATATAGCTAATAAAATGTTAAATGTAAGTGTTGAAGCCGAGAATATGGTATGTCGAGAGAACGGAACTTATAAATACTTAGTTACATTAAATAAAAATGTAAAAGTAATGCAAAATGGTAATGAAACATATAAATGGGTATCAATTTTTTATAATGAAGAAGAGGGAATATTCCGACAAATTCAAAATGTTTACTTTGTAGATTACATAAACACTTCAAAAGCTATTAAGACCTGGGAATTAGGAGATACCAATAAAGGAACTAAGTCAGATGAAGTAATGGGGTGGTTAGAAGAAACGCCAAATGAAAATGATAGCTATGATTTATATATCGGATCAGAAGGCCCAATGCGAGCAACAGATGTGAGTTTTGCATTTAATGGTTTTACTAATTTAAGAAAAATATCTGGTAATATTTTAGATACAAGTAAAGTAGTAAATATGCAAGCTTTATTTGCCCAAACTACAAATTTAGAGGATATAAGTGCCTTAAGTAATTGGGATACATCTAAAGTAACTAATATGTCTCAAATGTTTTATAATTCTGGAATTAGTGATTTAACATCTTTATCAAATTGGAATACCAAAAATGTTGGAACTATGTATAATATGTTTAACATCAGTAATAATTTAATAGATATAAATGTACTTAGTAACTGGGATGTATCCAAAGTAACAAATATGCAAGGTATGTTTTCTAATACAAAAATCAATGATATAAGTTCAATTGAAAAATGGGATACATCTAGTGTAATATATATGGCTAGTATGTTTCAAAATACATTGATTAGTGACTTAGCTCCAATAAAAAATTGGAATATTTCAAAAGTAACAACTATGGCAGCTATGTTTGGAAATACTCCAATAAATGATTTAACCCCAATAGCTAATTGGGACATATCTACTGTAACTAATATGAATGGTATGTTTTCTGGTACCCAAATAACAGATTTAAGTACCCTAACCAATTGGGATATGTCTCATGTAACTAATATAGGTGGTATGTTTAGAAAAACTCCAATATTTGATTTGACACCAATAAGTAACTGGGATATTTCGAGTATTAAATATATCGGAGCATTTCCTGAAACTTTAATAAGTGATTTAAGCCCAATAAGTAGTTGGGATGTCTCCAATGTTACCGATATGTATGAGATGTTTTATAAATGTAAAAATCTAGTTGATTTGAGTCCTATTAGTGATTGGAATACAAGTAATGTAACTAATATAGCTGGTATGTTTTCTGATACCGCAATAATAGATTTGACTCCATTATCTGGTTGGAACGTCTCAAAAGTAGAAATGATGGGAGATATTTATGGTGGGTTATTTAGCAATACTCAAATAAGTGATTTAACCCCACTAAGTAATTGGGATGTTTCTAGTTTAAAAAATATGAGCTTAATGTTTCAACAATGTCCTAATATAACAGATTTAAGTCCAATAGCTAATTGGAATGTCTCCAATGTAACTAATATAAGGAATGCATTTAATGAAGATATTGGTTTAACTAAAGTAGATTTAAGTAATTGGAAGATGCCAAAATTATCTAATGTTTCAATCTTATTTTGTAGATGTCATAATATAACCGAACTAATATTACCAATAGCTCCTTATAATGAAATTACAAATCCAAATAATTATTCTGATGTGTTTGGCTTAATGAATAATGTATCTATAATTGTAGCTGAGGACCAAGAAGATTGGGTAATAGCTAGATTAATTGAACTTGGAAGAACTAAAGCAAAAGTTAATGGTAAGTCAATTAGTGATATTTCTTAAAATAATAAGTAATAGATGAATTAAGTAATCTATTATTTTTTAATTAATAGATTATAGTATAATTAAAAAAGTTTTTGAATAAAAAAATATATAACTTATCATTATTTAATTAGGTGGATAATGAAAAAGATAATAATTATATTATTTATATTTGTAGTAGTTTTAGTAAGTATCAATGAAAAACAGCATATTTTAATACCTGATGATGCGATTAGATTTAGAGTTATAGCTAATAGTGATAGTGAAGAAGATCAAAAATTAAAAATGCAAGTTAAAGATGAAATTGAAAATGAATTATATAAAATAATTGGTAATACAAAAAATATTGATACGGCTCGAAATTTAATTAATAGTAATTTAGATAGTATTGATAAGATAATGGCTAGTTATAATGTTGGTTATGATATAAGTTATGGTGATAATTATTTTCCTTTAAAAGAATATAAAGGAGTTAATTATCCGGCAGGAAATTATGAAAGTTTAGTTATCACTTTAGGGAATGGAAAAGGTCATAATTGGTGGTGTGTTTTATTTCCTCCTTTGTGCTTACTTGATGAAAAAGAAGATTTAGAAAATGCTAAATACGAATTGTATGTTAAAAAAATAATTAATATATTTAAATAAATAAAATATATTTTATTAGGTGATGAAAAAGTGTCTGTAATTTTATCTTTATTTGTTATTGGTATTTCGCTTTCGATGGACACTTTTTCTGTTTGTTTATCAATTGGTACTTTTAATATAAATAAAAATAAAATGTTATTATTAACTGTGTTAGTGGGTATAATGCATTTTTTTATGCCCCTATGTGGTTCAATTCTTGGTCATAAAGTTATTCAATTTTTAAATGTTAATGTCAATTTTTTATTAGGAATTATTTTAATTTTTATAGGTATAGAAATGATATTAAGTTTGTTAAAAAAAGATGAAAAAGTATTTAATTTAAGTCTTTTAAATATGTTTTTAATGGCTATTTCGGTTAGTTTAGATAGTTTTTCAACTGGTCTTGGTTTAATGGCTATAACCAATGATGTGATTTTATCAGGCTTAATTTTTTGTGTTTGTGCTGCTTCTTTTACTTTTATGGGATTGTTAATTGGAAAATATTCTAGTGAAAAATTAGGTATATATGGTAATATTATAGGCATAATTTTATTATTTGTTATAGGGATATTTCATTTATTTTGTTAGTTTTTGAAAGAAAAATAGTAGATTTTGAATAAAAAAAATAGTTATCACTCAATATATAAATAAGTGGTGATATAGTTGAAAGATAAATTAAAAGAAATATTAGAAGAATATCAAAATGATGCGAAAAGATTATGGGGACTTACTAAATATAAAGTAAGAGGATTATATAAAGACAAATTAAAAGGAATATTAGAAGATTATCAAAATGATGCTAAAAGGTTATGGGGACTAACTAAATATAAAGCAAGAGGGTTATATAAAAAATTTAAGGAAAGTTTAGATAATCCCAAAAATAGATTAAGATATTTAGTTATGGCTAGTTCTTTTATTATTGTTTTGTTACTTGCCAATTTATATAATTCTTATGGTTATTATAATGATGTAGCATCTTTTTCGATTTTAGGGGCTAAAGTTGGTAACTTATATGTTAAGGATAGTGATTATGTTTTATTAGTCTATTTAGAAAATAGTAATACTTCAGGTGAGGGAAATGGTGATTATCGTTTAGGTTCAAATATTCCTACTTTTGGTTATGAATATAGTGGTTATAAATGTAAAAATAATTCCCAATTAATATATGATCCAGATTTAAAAACAACAAGTGTTAATTTAGTCCAAAAAGATGTATGTTCAATTTATTTTGATTTAAAAGTAGCTTTAGATTTAACTATTAATGTAATGTTAGAAGATAGTCCATTAAGTGATACATATACTTTAAGTAAATATGTACCGCCTTATGGTTATGTTTATAGTCACTTTGAGTGTCAAAATGGGGGAACAATAGAATATGATGCTAATTTACATAAAGCTATATTAACTTCGCAAGGAAAAGATTATTGTAATATTTATTTTAATAGAGAAAAAGCTGATATAACAGTTAATTTGTATGTTGAAAATACTTATAATACGCAAGATTATATTGAAAGAGTAAGTATACCTAGTAATGTTAGTTATCATTTAAATAGTGAAAGTTATTGTGTTAATATGGCTAATGAAAGGATTGCTGATGCACTAGATTATCAAGATGGTTATATAATTACTACTACTAATGAGATAGCTAGTTGTAAAGTATATTTAGATAGAGATGAATAATTATATTAAGAGAAAAAAATGGTTAATAATTAACAGTATTTTATTTATTATGGAAGTGATTTTAAGCTATTTAATAGTTAAATCATTTATTACTAAAGATTTTATAAGTCCTAATGATATTACTTTTTTAGAATATATTAAGATTAAACTAATTAATTTAATTTAAAGTAGGTTAATTGCAAAAGTAAATTCCAGATTGAATAATTAAATTCTATGTAAGATGAAAAAAATACCACAAAAATTAAA
>CANQTA010000014.1 GCA_947626655.1 uncultured Bacilli bacterium | reverse complement strand
CCCAACTGTTAAATATTCCTTATCAACAAGTATAATATGTTAATATTAGAAAAACAAGCGAACAAAAGGATTTTTTAAATATTTTAACGATAAATATAAAAGGAAGATAATATTTCATATCTTCCCAGGATTAAGTTAATTAGGTTTTTATGTCTTTTCCTTGACAATTAACTATTTAATAAACTCTTTAAAGTTGGATAGCCTGTACTTGGATCTATTACCCATTCATCTAAGGTGTATCCCGATAAGGAGCTATCTATTGATGTTAAACTAATACTTTTTATATTATTATTTAATATATATAATAAACCGCTTGTTGTTGCTGGATTAGTTTGTTTCATATTAGTATCTGTCATTGATGTTGTTCCACTTACATTACTACCTGTTTGCCCTGATTTATAATAAGCATTTAAAATAGTAGCTGAACCGCGATATATATAAAATATTGCATAATTACGTGAGCTAGTATTGCCACTAATACTTCCAGTATTATAGACATTATTTACATAAGTATTAGTACTTGAATTATCAGATTTTACAATACCACAATTTGCATCACTACTACTAACATTTATATTACCATTATTATAACTATTAATGACAGTTGCTGTTCCAGTATTTTGTTCTCCAACTATACCACTTGCTACTGATGTTCCGCTTCCACTTATGTTACCTTTATTATAACTATTTAAAACTATAACTTTATGAGCATCAAAGCCCACTATTCCTCCTATTGTTTGACCACTTGAGGTAATTTTTCCATTATTTGAACATTTATTTATTATAGCATTTTCATTAACATATGATATTATTCCTCCAGCAGATTGGCTACCATTTTGTGTTATATTAACTTTATTATGAACATTTTCTATTATTAAATTGGTTGCACTACTTGATCCTGCTAATCCGCCAGCATGACCTGTTGTTGTTCCATTTTTAGTTATATTTCCAGTTATGGTTAAATTCTTAAATGTATTTGTTGAACTTGATTTTCCAACTAAACCAAATAATCCAGCATGCATATCAGTTACATTCTCATAAAGGTTACTTATTGTATATCCCTTTCCATCAAAATTGCCATTAAATCTTTGTGTTTCTGTTGTAGTATTCCATCCTTGGCCTCCAATTGGTATAAATCCTTTACCTTTGGTATTGATTAATTCATCCATCAAGGTGGTTGTTCCATCTACACCATTGATATCTCCATAATCTTTTCTTTCTGAGTTTTCATATGAACTGGTACTTTGAAAATCTAAATCTCTTCCGAGTTCTACATATTTTCCTTCATAACTATTTCCATTTCCAGCATTTTTACTTAATGTTACTAAATCTTCGATATAATATATTCGATATGGATTACTGGCTGTTCCTATCTCTGTTACTTGGAAGGTTGTACTTACTGCATTTTGTTCTGTTCCATTTCCTGCTTGGTCTGTAGCATATATCGATATTGTTCCACTTTCGGTTTTATTTTCTATACTATATTCTATGATATAATTCATTTCACTACTTTCTTGACAAGTATAATCACTATCTGGACTTATCTTATAACACCATTTATCTATTCCACTTCCTGTTTCAATGGCATCACTACTTACTATTATTTCATTTGTTTCTTGTCTTAAACTGACATTTTGGACTTTACTTGATTTTATCTTTATCTCTGGTGGAATAGTATCTACTGTTGTACTCATATTTCTACTTGCTGATATATTTCCGGCTTTATCTTTAACAAAGGCATATAAAGTATATTTACCATCATTTTCAAAATTATATGTTCCTTCGATATTGGTACTATTGTTTACTTCTAGCCAATTTTCACATGTTAATGCATCATCTTCAGTAGTTATACAATAACTTACTATATCTTCATCATCACTTGTTATACTAAGAGGTGCTTCTTTTGTTGTAGTATATTCTTTATTTTCATTTATTGCAAAAGTTTTAATATCGGGAATCTTTTCATCTAAATCAAAGTAAAAAGTACAAAAGACGGTTTTATCACTTGTTACGGTTATACTATTGTCTTCATTTACTCTGACTATACTGGTATGATCTATCTTTTCATTATTACTATCAACACAATAACTTTTAGATTCATTATATAGATATTTCAATCTTTCAGGAAAATGATCTTCATTATATTCTTCATATACTCCATCTTTCCCCACATACATGGCAAATTTAGTTTTATCTATTTTATTTCCTTCAACTGTTTTATCAACACTTTTAACATTATTTAATAATGTATAAGTTCTATATATTAACAACATACTTATTATCTCTATTATTATTAATATACTTACTATTTTCCTTTTATTCTTTGGCAATTTTTTATCTTCCTTTCATATTTTTAATAACTTTATTATACGCATACATTATACTTCATTGTGAATACAAATGCAAGTATATAATGCATACAATTGAAAGTATAATGACTACAGAAAGGATAAATTTATGAATAGTATTATAATAACTCTAAGAACAAGTGAAGAAGTAAAAAAAGAATTGGATATGATTGCATTAGAAGAAAATCGTAGTTTAAATAATTTAGTTAATACGATATTGTTAAAGTATTTAGAAAAAAGAAAAAATAATTCTAATTCTCATGAAAAGTAGAAAATCTACTTTTTTTACGTCTAAATAATTGATTAATAACATAACAAACTTAAGATAAAATTTGGAAAAATATTATTAATATAGTACAAAACAAAATTCAATAAAATTAAAATTTTGTTAATTGGTGATATGAATGAAAAAGGATCTGTTGTTTGATAATTTAAAGAATATTCGTGAAGATTATGACTATACACAAAGTTATTTAGCTAGTATTTTAGGAGTTTCACGAGCAAATTATGCAAGATGGGAACTTGGTATTAAAATCATTCCACTAAAAAAATTAAATGAATATTGTAATTACTTTAATTTAAGTATGGATTATGTAGTTGGTTTAACTAATAAAAGAGAAAACATGCGAAATGATAATGTTTTAGATAAAAAATTAATTGGAAAAAATTTAAGAGAATTTCGAATTAAAAATAATTTATCATTAAGAGACTTAGCAAAAATAGTTAATACTTCTCACTCTACTCTTGGAGCTTATGAGCAAGGTAAAACTTTAATTTTAACTGCTTTTTTGATAGAAATTTGTTTAAAATTTAATTTATCAATGGATGAATTTTGTAATAGAAAATAGAAATTTGTTTATTAAAAGGTTGTGTTAAACATAATGACTGATAAATAAAAAAGTGGTATAATTAAAATAGCCAAACAAAAGATAAAGGAGGAGATATCCTTAATCAACTAGTCTATCTTTATCTTTGTTTGGCGATAATGATATTGTTGATATAGACTAGTTGATTAAGGGTATTTTTATGTATTATGAAAATAGAAGAATTACTAAAAGATCTAGATCCAGTAACAATAATTGAATTTAAAAATTATATATTAGACAATTTGTCTAAATTATGTTCCACAAAAAATTCTAATTCAAAAATAATTACTAAATTTAGAAAAGAAGAAAACACATGTAAAAAATGTGGATGTAAATTATATAAAAACGGAAGAACTACAAGTGGTATTCAAAAATATATTTGCAGTAATTGTAAAGCAACTTATTCAGAAACAACTAATACAATAATAAACCATAGTAAATTATCGTTTGAAATATGGAAGAATGTTATAGATAATTTAATAAATGGTTTTAGTTTAAGAAGGATTGCTGAAGAAAATGAAATTTCTCTTTTAACTTCTTTTAGATTAAGACATAAAGTTTTATATGCATTAAAGCATTTTATAGAAGATATTAATTTAACGGGAGAAATACAGTCAGATGAGAAATACTTTTCAATTAACTTAAAAGGAACAAAGCCAAAAAAGATGCCTAGATATTCTAAAAAAAGGACATCAACAAATTCTCCTTATAGAGGTATAAGCCATCATAAAATATGCGTTGTTTCCAGTATAGATGAAAATGATAATCTATTATTAAAGATAGTTGGTTTAGGAAGATGCACAACAGATATGTTAAAAAACTCACTTGGCCAAAAAATAAACAAGGCTAAATCAATAACAACTGATAGTGCAAGTGCTTATCAAGAATTTTGTAAAAAGAATAATTTAATATTAAATGCTATTCCATCAGGATTTCATAGTAAAGATATTTATAATATTTCTGAAATAAATGGTATTCATTCTCAACTTGAAACATGGCTTAGTAAATTTAGAGGTGTATCAACTAGACATTTACAAGAATATTTAGACTGGTTTGTTTATATTTTTACCATGAAAAAAAGGTTTATGTTAAACAAAATAAAAACTGAATCTTATTCAAATATTATAATAAATAATAATTATATAAAAGCAAATGACATATTTATATCTAAAATGCCTATTGATTTAAATATTGCTTATGCCGAATATCATTATCAGTCATAATGTTTAACACAACCTATTAAAAAAACTCCTAATTAAGGAGTATTTAAGCCAAATTAGTTGGTTGTTTCATGCTTAATGAGACTTTTTGTTTTTCTAAATTTATGTCATCAACATAAACGTCGATAATATCTCCAACTTGTAAAATTTCACTAGGATGTTTGATAAATTTATCACTCATTTTAGATATATGAATTAAGCCATCGTTTTTAATACCAATATCGATGAAAGCCCCGAAATCAATAACATTACGAACAGTGCCTTGTAATTTCATGCCGACTTTTAAATCTTCTAAATGTAAAACATCCTTTTTAAGTAAAGGTTTAGGTAACATATCTCTTGGATCACGATTAGGTTTAATTAAAGAATCAATAATATCATCTAGAGTATAATTATCAATATTTAATTTAGTACAAATAGTATTTTTATCAAGATTAGTCAATTTATTTTTAATTTCTTCAGTACCAATTTCTTGAATATCAATGCCTAAGTAATTTAGTAATTTTTTGGTATGTTCATAACTTTCGGGATGGATACTAGTTGTATCTAAAATATTATCGCCATTTAATATTCGTAAGAAACCAATAGCTTGTTCATAAGTCTTGGAATTTAATATTTTCTTTTTTAATAATTCACTTCTTGATTTAAAAGTACCAAATTCATCACGAAATTTAATAATTTTATCGATACTAGTTTTAGTTAAACCAGAAATATATTTTAAAATAGAAGGAGAAGCTGTATTTAAATTAACTCCAACTTGATTAACAATTTTTTCAGTTGTAAAATTAAGAGATTCTTTTAATTTTTTTTCAGTAACATCATGTTGATATAAACCAACACCAATACTTTCAGGATCAATTTTTACTAATTCAGATAATGGATCTTGCAAACGTCGTCCGATAGAAATAGCACTTCTTTCTTCAACATGTAGATTAGGAAATTCAGAAATAGCTAAAGGAGAGGCAGAATATACAGAAGCGCCGGCTTCACTAACAATTATATATTCAACTTTTCTATTAGCAGATTTAATGACATCGGCAATAAAACTTTCGGATTCCCGAGAAGCAGTACCATTACCAATAGCTATAACATCAATATGATATTCATCAATTAATTTTAAAACTATTTCTTTACTTTTAGCATATTCATTTTTAGGTTCATGAGGATAAATAACAGTAATTTTTAAAGGTTTACCTGTTACATCTAAAACTGCTAATTTACAACCAGTACGATAGGCTGGATCAAAACCTAAGATAACTTTTTCTTTAATTGGGGGTTGCATTAATAATTTTTCTAAATTGTTACTGAAATTGTTAATAGCAACATCTTCAGCTTTATCTTTTAGTTCACTTCTTATTTCTCTTTCAATGGAAGGAGCAATTAATCTTTTATAACTATCTTTAATTGCTGCTTCAACTACTTCTACTAATTCAGGATTAGATAAATCTTTAATAATTTTTTCTTTTAAGAAATTTAAAATTAAATCTTCATTAATAGTGATAGAAACTGATAATACATCTTCTGATTCACCACGATTGATGGCTAAAACT
Source organism: uncultured Bacilli bacterium (assembly GCA_947626655.1). GTDB lineage: Bacteria > Bacillota_I > Bacilli_A > RF39 > UBA660 > SIG200. Next base: position 23,591 of record CANQTA010000014.1, on the reverse strand, counting down.
CGATACATTTTGGCATATTTTACTGGTTCTTGAAAATCATAATACATTTCATAGGTTTTTAATTCATCAATACTTTTGGATTTTTTCTTACTAGTAAGAATACCTTCATGATAAGTTAAATAACGAATTTGTTTTCGATAGTAGGCATTATCACTAATCCATTCAGCAATAATATATTTGGCTCCGGTAAGGGCATCGGCAACAGTTTTAACATTTTCATTTAAATATTTTTGAGCTAAATCATTAAGACTACCATTAATTTTAAAACTCATAATTATTTTAGCTAGGGGTTCTAAACCATTTTTGATAGCTTCAGTCGCTTTAGTTTTTTTCTTTTCTTTAAAAGGACGATAAATATCTTCAATTTCAACTAATTTATTAGCAGCATCTATTTTATTTATTATTTCGTCTGTTAGTAAGCCTTTTTCATCAATTAAGCGTTTAACTTCTTCTTTTCTTTTTTGTAAATTTACGCCATAAGTGTAAGCAGTTTCAATAGCACGAATTTTCGTTTCATCAAGGCCACCAGTTACTTCTTTACGATAACGTGCAATAAAAGGAATCGTATTACCTTCTGCTAATAAATTTAAAGTACTTGTAATACTTTTAGTTGTAATATTTAAAGTTTGGGATAATTCATTAATTATATTTTCATTCATAAATATTTTTTCACTCTTTCTATTAATTTTTTGGTTTCTGAATAAGTTTCATCTAATAATTCAAGACGATAATTATTAATACCAATACTTTTTAAATAAGGTATTTGATCGATTAAATCAGTTTTGTGGGTATTTAAAATAGTGGTACTATGAGTTAAAGGATTGTTTTCTAACTTATAAAGAGCATTATTACGATCTTTTAAATAATAATGATGGTTATTAATGCAGACATGACAGATTTTATCTTTATTGATAATTTTTTTAAGGGGACAATATTTCATTAACATTAATTCTAAAGAACCATATATGTATACTTCCACATTAACATTATGGTGATAATTTGCCATTAAATTTTTTAAATTATCTAAGGTACATTCTGTGGAAATAGTTAAAGTATGAGCATATCTACTTAAATAATCTAAGGTATAATGGTTGGTTATATTTAAGAAATAGTCACCACGGTTATGAGGATATTTAATTAAACTGGCATAATCAGTTGTTAATAAGTGAGAATATTTGTACTCATGGTTTAAATTATCACGGGGAATGCGGTAAATAAAATTATCATCCATTAAATTTTTGTTGATAACTATAATGTTTTCCACATTTAATTCTTGTAAAGCTTTAATTTGTTCCTTAGTTTTAGCAAGAACACTAATACTAGGAGTTAATGTTATTTCTTTATAGTGTGGTTTATATTCTTTTAGAAGATAAGGTGATTTCTTTTCTTCCCTAGTTTGTTTTAATTTTTCTAAAAGCTCTCTTCGTAGCTCATTAATTACTCCGATAGGAATAAATATATTATCAGTAATATCAACATTAATATTATCTATAATAAAAGGGGTATTGCCAACTTTTTTTAAAGATAATTTTATTCTTTCTTCAGTTAAAGGAGCTTTTTGGGCAAATTCCACTAAATCAGTACTTTCCATAGTTAAAGTATTTTCATAATCAGAAACAGTTAACTTGATTTTAGAATTGGGATAAGCTTTGAAAGTTAATTCGATTGGAATTTTTTTGATAATTTCTTTGGGAATAGTTAATAAAGGGTTAGTTAAAAAAACTGTATCTAAAGAATTAAGGTTTAGAAAATTATCTAAATAGATGTTACTACCGGATGGGGCAAAATTAATCAATTTATTATGTTCATCATATAAGAAGTTGACAGTCAATCCTTTATGTGATTCTTTAAAACGAATACCTTCAAATTGTTTTAAATCATGAGTTAAATGAATTTTTATTTGCTTTTTAGTAACGCTCGTTACCTTTCCAATTGCAATACCTAAGTGGTTTGGTGCTTCATAATTCATTAAATCATCATCATTAAAAAGAAATCCTTTAGTGTACTCCCGATTAAAAATAGCTTTTAAGGTTTCGAAGTCTTGAGTGTCAACTAAAACTTCTTCACCATTTTCATATTTTTCCATTAAATTTTTATAAATTTTTGTTACCATGTAAACATATTCAGGTGATTTCATACGCCCTTCAATTTTAAAACATTTGACGTTGCTAGCCATTAATTTGGCAAAATCATTAACTGTACATAAATCTTTGGGACTTAATAAATAAGAACCAGAAGTAGCTATTTTTTGATTATCTTCATATAGTTCATATGGAAGACGGCACATGCCCGCACATTCGCCACGATTGCCACTGCGATTTAGTATTTGCGATGAAAAAAGACATTGACCACTGTAAGAAATACATAATGATCCATGAATAAAAACTTCTTTTTCTAAAGGTGTGTTTATATTATTTATATAATCTAAAGAAAGTTCACGAGCAAATACTACCCTTTTTATTCCTAAGTCTTCTAAAAATTTTAATGATTCGGCTGAATGATTATGCATTTGAGTGGAAGCATGAATTTCTAAATTGGGGAAAGTTTCATGAACTAGATGAATAAGACCTACATCTTGCATAATAAGAGCATCAACACCAATTTGATGAAGGTATTTAACATAATTTAAAACTGAATCTATTTCATTATCATAGACTAAAGTATTAACAGTTACATAAATTTTAACACCATATAGATGACATAGTTTAGTAGCCTCAGCTAATTCTTGTGATGAAAAATTATCGGCAAAGGCACGGGCTCCAAATTTTTTGCCACCTAAATATACGGCATCAGCACCAGCGTTAATAGCAGCGATTAAAGATGGGAAATTACCCACCGGAACTAATAATTCATGCTTCATAATTAAATTTACTCCAAATCTCATTGCTAGGCAATAATTTAAAATCCATTATTTCATCTTTAACGGGATGTTTAAATTGTAGATGATAGGCAAATAAGGCAATTTGTTGACGATTTTCTTTACCATATAATTGATCACCATATAAAGGATAACCGCGACTAGCAAATTGCAAACGAATTTGATGATGGCGACCGGTAATTAAATTGACTTTAACTAAATTAAGATTATCTTTTCTTTGTAAAACCCAATATTCTAACTTAGCGTATTTTCCTTCTTTAGCATTACTAATAACACTTTTTTCATTTGTTTTTAAAATATAATCTTCCATAATGCCATGATTAGCTAACTTTCCTTCACAAACTAATAAATATTCCTTAATCATTTGATGTTCTTGAATCATTTTGGAAAGTCTAGAGGCAGCTTTGCTAGTTTTAGCAAAGACCATAATACCACCGACTGGACGATCTAATCGATGAACTAAACCAAGATAAACATTGCCTGGCTTTTGATATTTTTCTTTAAGATAATTTTTTATTATAGTAAGTAAATCTAAATCTTTAGTATAATCACTTTGACATAAAACATTAGGCTTTTTTTCAACAATAATTATATGATTATCTTCATATAAAATATTTAATTTATTCATGAGAAACCCGACCTGTTATACCACAAGATAAATATAAATCTGTATTTTCGATTGGTAAGCATAAATCATCTACTAAAATATTTTGATTAGGAAAATTAATTTTTAAAATATTTTCTAAAGATACATTAGGTAAGTTAGTTGAGTAAGTATTAATTATAAAAAATAAAAAATCTTTATTCAAAATTTCTTTACACAATTTAATTAAGTTTTCTAAATCATTTTCTAAAGACCAAACTTCACCATTTGAACCCCGGCCATAGCTGGGAGGATCCATAATAATAGCATCATATTTATTACCACGTCTTATTTCTCTTTTTACAAATTTAACAACATCATCAATTAAATAACGGACATGAGAGTTTTCTAAGTGATTAAGTTTAACATTTTCTTTGGCCCATTCCGTCATACCTTTTGAAGAATCAACATGAGTAACACTAGCACCAGCAGAAAGACAAGCAACCGTCGCAGCACCAGTATAAGCAAATAAATTTAAAACTTTAATTTCTTTTTTAGCATTTTTAATTTTAGAAATAACATAGTCCCAATTACATGCTTGTTCAGGAAATAAGCCAGTATGTTTAAAGCCCATTTCTTTAATTAAAAATTTTAAATTTTTATAATTTACAATCCAAGAAGCAGGAGTTTTCATTTTTTCTTCCCAATGACCACCACCTGTATTACTACGATGATAAATAGCATTAATTTTATATTCTTTAAAATCACCCATATCCCATGTTATAACAGGATCAGGACGCAATAATAGAATATTTTTCCAATTTTCTAATTTCATTCCTTGACTAGTTTTTAATATTTTGTAATCTTGCCAATCTTTACTTACTAACATAAATTCACCTACAAAAGTATTATACTAAAATGCAATAATAAACTCAATATTTACCCTTAAATTACTTTTACTAAAAGGCTAATTTTAATTTTTTTACTTATACAAATTATTTTGTTATGGAGTATCAATTAATGGTTTATTAAATTAAAAAAGTAACAAGTATTATTAATCATTACCTTCTAATTTAAAATTTAACGTTGGATAGCCTGTACTTGAATCTATTACCCAATCTACTAAGGTATAATCTTTTAAGTCTGGATCTATACTTTCTAAATCAATATTATTTATATTACTATTTAATGTATCGACAAAAGTTTGAGATTTTATTTCAATTTCACTCATACTTTTTGTATCTATTGATAAATTTGAGCCATTAGACGAAACATTACTTCCCTCTACTCCAGATAAATAATATGCGTTTTTTACATCTACCGTTCCTGTTAAATTACTTTTGATTATACTATATATCCTTGTCACTTCTACATTTCCAGCATTGTAAACATTATTAATTTTAGAATTACTTGTATTGGCAGCTTCGACAATACCACTTACATTATTTTTCGATATTAAACTACCTAAGTTATATGAATTTATTATTATTGATGTTGAAATATTTGCACTATCATTTACTGATGCTATTCCACTTACATAATTTCCGGTGTTTATTGCTTTAGATATCAACATTCCGGTATTATATGAATTTAAAATATTTGATGTCGAATTAGAATACACTTCTGAAATAATTCCTCCCATATTGACATTTCCAGTAAATTTTGTATCTTCTTGACTTGTTAAATTTCCAGTATTATAACATTTGTTTATTAACACTTTAGAATTATTAGTTGAACTGCCAATTATTCCACCAATTCTAGTTCCACCATTTATATTTCCTGTATTATAACTATTTTCTACTTTTGTTGTTTCAGTAGAATTCCAAATTTTTCCTATTATTCCGCCTACAACAGTTGAATAATTTTCAGTATTTTTGGAATTTATTTCTCCGGTATTATGACTATTGGTTATCATTGTTAGTATTGTTTGAGTAGCTGCAATTATACCTCCAACAAAAGTAACTGCATTAGTATTAACATGTATTATACCTTCATTATAATTAGTGTCTATTGATAATTCACCATTAACTTTAAAACCAACTATTCCTCCTACTCTTGTAGTATTTGTTCCTATTGCTGTCACTTCTATTTTTCCAGTGTTATAATTATTTGTTAGTATTCCTATCGTTCCCGCTGTACCCTGTAATCCTAATATTCCACCAATATTAATTCCTGAGCCATCTTTAGTTTCGCTTTCTATTTTAATATTTGATGTATTATAACTATTGTTTATTATCTTTTTTTCTTGTCCTTCATGGCCAACTATACCACCAACCATAATTTCTTTTCCATAGTATATTACATTTATTCCAGCTTCATCATTAACTGTTTTTATTTCATTTGAACTTTCTTCTATTGTAAGAGTACCATTTACTTTTCCCATTAATCCGCCAACATAAGTTTCGTTTGTTGCTTCATTTTTCTCTATTTTTATTTGACCATAATTATGACTTTTACTGATAGTTGTATTTGATGTTGCTGCATTATCTCTTCCTATTAATCCCCCAGCATGACTTCCTATATTATTTGTTATTGTTCCATAATTAGAACTTTCTTCTATTATTAAACTTGCTTTACTATCTAAATATCCTACTAAGCCTCCGGTATTATTACTATTACTTATATCTCCATAATTAATACAATTTATTATTTTATTTATACTTCCTTCTTCTTCTCCTATTGCACCTATTAAACCACCTATTGATAAACTTCCTGCTTTACTTGTTACTGTTACCCTAGTTATTATATTCTTAAATGTTGATCTTTTAGCATAACTGGTAAGTCCTCCTATTTCTCTTGCTACTTCTGTTATTACACTTCCTGTTAACTCAAAATCTTTTATTGTTGAGCCATATATATAACCAAATAAGCCATATCTTTTACTTGTATCACTATAATTATGTACATATAAATTTTCTAATTTATGATGTAATCCATTAAAATTTCCCTTAAATACATTATTAGTTTTTCCGTTTCCTATTGGTGGAAAGCCAGTACCATTTGGATTGGTTAATTCATCCATTAAAGTAGTTGTTTCATCTATACCATTGATATCTCCATAATCTGTCCTGTCATATTGTCTATAACTTTCTTCTTGTTTAAAGTCTAAATTTTTTTCTAAGGTAAAATAAGCATCTTCATATGCTTCGCCATTATTTACATTATTACTTAAATTCACCAAATCTTCGATATATTGGATTCTATATGGTTTTTCCTCTGTTCCTAAATCAAAATATAAATAACATAAAGTTGCACTTTTGGTTCTTAAAGTTACTTTATTAGTTTCTTTATTATATGTTAAAGTACCATCTATTTCATTACCATTATAATCTACACATCCAGATTTCTTAGCATTATATCTTAAGTCTATAGGCCATGTTGTATCTTCACTTTCCACATAAGTATAAGTACCATCATCTTGTTGAGTCTCATAATACATAGCAAAACTAGTCCCATTACTTACTTCGTTTAATAAACTTACTTCATCTAACTTTATTTTACTATTAAATGATGCAGATATTATATCTTTTTGCCATATCAAAATTGTAAAAATTAACGATATTAATAATAAAATATATATAACATAGCTTCTTTTCATTTTTATCTTCTCCTTATATTAGCTATATTATAACATATTTTAGTTATATTCCCATCATTTTTTTAAAAATTTTTTTATAAATGTAAAAATTATGATATGGATGTGGTAAAAATGCTTGGCGATAAATTAAAAGAATTAAGGACATATCATGGTATAACTCAAAGAGAAATGAGTTCTATATTAAAAATTAATAGGGCAACTTATTCAGGATATGAAAATGGTTGTGATACTATTCCTTTAATAAAATTAAATGAATTTTGTAATTATTTAAATTTAAGTTTAGATTTTGTCTGTGGATTAACTAATAATAGTAATAAAAGTATTATTAAAACTGATATTGATATTAAAGATGTTGGGAAAAGAATGAAAAATATAAGAAAATTGAATAATCATACTCAAGCTTACACTTCTCAAAAAATCAATATTTCTCAATCAAATTATTCTAAATATGAATTAGGAAAAGTATTAATTCTTACATTTTCTTTAATAGATTTTGCAAAATTTTATAATGTATCTATTGATTATTTATGTGGTAAAACAAATGATATGGTTTTAAAATAAAAACACCTTATCTTTTAGAGACACTATACTAAAAATTGATGAAGGGGGCATAAAAATTAAAAAAATAGTGTTTTTGATTATGCAAAATGGTTTTTAGAAAACAACTTAGATATACCGCGAAATACTTTTAAAGGTAATATGAAATTACAAAAGTTACTTTTTTTGCACAATTAATAAATTTAGTTAAGAATAACAAACTACTATTTGATGATGAATTTTGCGCATTTAAAAATGGAATGGTAATGGAAAATGTGTGCCTTGAATATAAAAATAATTTAACAAATTTGTTAAATTATAAACGAAAAGAATTATCTAAAGAAGATTTAGAGGTATTAGAATTAACAAAAAAAATATATGGTGGTGAAAATGCTGATACTTTATCTAATATGACTCATCAATTTGAATACTTGAAAAAATACTTAAGTTTATCGAGTAATGAAAATGATTTTAAAAATAAAAGAAAGTCAAAAGTACCAAATAAAGAATTAAAATCAGAACTTGACAACATTAAAGATGTGTTAGATGCTTATGAAATAATGAACTTAAAAAAATTAATGTTAATATAAAACATTAATCAAAAATTATCATATTAATTTAGTTACTTATTTTAGAAATATTGCTAACAGCATAGACCGCATCATTAGCAGCAGTTACTAGTTGATAAACACTTTTTTTAATTACATCACCAATAGCATAAACTCCTTTAATATTGGTTTCGTAATGTTCATTAACTATTATATAGCCTGTTTCATCTAAAATATTTAAATTTTGAAACATATCAGTATTAGGCTTATAACCAATATAAATAAATACACCAGATACTTCTAACTTTTGACCATTATCTAATATAATACTTTCTATTTTACCAGATGATTCGTTATATTCTTTGACATTAACATTAAAAATTAATTCAATATTAGCAGTTTTTCTAACTTTATTTTCTAATATTTTTTCGCCTTTAAAACGATCTTTTCGATTTAATATATAGACTTTATGACAAATTTTAGCTAAATATAAAGATTCTTGTAAAGCACTGGAGCCACTTCCAATTACTGCTACATCCTTATCTTTATAAAAAGCTCCATCACAAGTAGCACAAGTACTTATACCTCTTCCTACTAAATCTTTTTCATTATCAAGGCCTAAAAACTTTGGTTTAGTTCCGGTAGCAATTATAACATTTTTAGCTTCATAAATATTTTTATTAGTTATAACTTTTTTAATATCTTCAACAATTTGTAATTCTTGAACTTCTTCAAAATTATAAGGTATTTCTAAATCTTTTACTTGTTCTAACAATTTATCGGCAAAATCAGCACCTTTAATATTTAAAAGGCCTGGATAATTACTAATAGTTTCAATATTATTCAACATACCTCCCGGAGCTCCTTTATCTAAAAGTAAAACATTTAAATTGGCTCTTTTGGCATAAATGCCTGCGGTAATACCACCAATTCCCATCCCAATTACAATTAAATCATACATATTTATCTCTCCTTAAAACCTTAAACCATTTTCTTCTTCATTATATAAATCTTCAAATTTACCTTTACGGCTTAATATCATAAAGGCAAACAAACCAATTAAGAAAGCTCCGATTGATACAAGTTGGGCTACTCTAAAACCACCTAGCATAAGTGAATCAGTTCTTAAAGCTTCTATAAAGAATCTACCAACTGAATAATACATCATATATAGACAAGTAAGTTGACCTCTTTTTATATAGCGATATCTTCTAACAAATAATAAAATTATAAAACCAATTAAACAAAATAAACTTTCATAAAAAAAGGTAGGATGATAATAATTATTGCCAATATGCATGCCATTAACAATAAATTCAGGAATATGTAAAACTTGTCTTAATTGATAGTAACTAGTCGCTGCTCCATGAGCTTCACCATTAAAGAAATTACCCCATCTACCTATGGCTTGAGCTAACAATAAAGGTACAACAATCATATCAGTTATTTTAAAAGTATTAATATTATATTTTTTAGTATAGATTACGAGAGTAAGGAAACCACCAATTATTCCACCGTGGATAGCAAGACCACCTTCCCAAACTTTAAAAACATCTAAAGGATGATCTATATATAATTCATAATTAAATAAACAATAATAAAGACGCGCTGATAAAATTCCGATAATAATTACCCAAAAGGCTAAATTAAAGGAAAAATCGGCAGGAATATTAAACCTTTTACCTTCTTTAATAAACAAAAATAAAGCCACTGAAATAGCTACTAATAATAAAACAGAGTACCATCTTATTTCTAAACCAAATAAATTTATTAATACTGGATTCATATTCCACTCTCCTATAAATATTATTATAACAAAAAAAATAATGGATGCCTACCTTTGTTATGACAAATTATGTTAATTATTATAAATATTATTTACGATTTTATTGAAATTTGTTATATTAAAATTTAGAAAGAAATGATATTGATGGATAAGAAAAAATATTTTATGATAGCAAGTGGCTTAGGAATAATTATTTCAATTATTTCACTATTTACTTTGAATGTTTCGGAAATTATACAACAACAATTAGATATTTTTAATAGTTTTTTTGAAAATGACATTCCTCAAAAAATATTAGATATTATAAATAATACTAGTATTTATTATATAAGTATTATTTTAGGAATTTTTTTTTCCGTTATAATATTAATTATAGTTATGAAAGGCAATATTAACAAAAATAAAACTATTTTAATGGTATTATCGATTTTAACTATATTATTTTGTGATCAGATAGGTCTTATTGGTTTAGTTAATTTTATTGTATTATTAAATGTTAAAAAGGATAAAAAAGAAAAAGTTAAGGAAGAAGATGAGTTACCTATTTTAGATGAACCAATACGAACTAAAAATATTATCTTTAAAAGTTTAGTACTTATTTGTTCTTATTTATTATTTTTGTTTGTAATTCCCCGTTTTTTAAAATATTTTATTGATATTAAGAGTAATAATATAACGGTGATAGCAAATTTAGTTATTGATATTATATTACTTACCCTAACATTACTATTATTTTTTAAAGATATTAAACAACAACTTAAAGTATTTTGGCAAAATATTAAAATATATATGCCTAAAGTATTTAAAGCTTATTTATTTTCTTTACTTTTATCTTTTATAATAAATTTTATAATTATATTAATCAAAGGAGATATTCAAGAATCCGCTAATCAATTAGCTCTTACTGGTTTACCAGTTTGGTATTTATTTTTTGGTAGTGTTATTTATGCACCAGTTGTAGAAGAATCAGTATTTAGAGGGTCTCTTAGAAATATAATTAAAAATAATAAATTATTTATTATTATATCGGCTTGTTTGTTTGGAATAATTCATACTATTGGTCAAGAAGTTAATATAATGGATACGATAGTTTTAGCCTTGCCTTATATGGCAATGGGATATGTAATGGCAAATCTTTATGTTAAAACTAACAATATAGCTTGTAATATGGCTTTGCATGCTTTAAATAATGCTATTGCAGTAATTATTTTAACTTTAATTTAAAAAAGAATAAAATTTTATTTAACTTTATTCTTTTTCTTTGGCAAAAATTCTTTTTAAAAATTCACCTGTATAGGATTTTTGACATTTGGCAATTTCTTCTGGAATTCCAGTAGCAATAACATTACCACCAAATTTACCACCTTCAGGACCTAAGTCAATAATATAATCGGCTTGTTTGATAACATCTAAATTATGTTCAATTACAATAACTGTATCACCATTATCAACAATGCGATTTAAAACTTCTAATAATTTTTTGATATCGGCTGAATGCAGACCAGTTGTTGGTTCATCTAAAATAAAGACTGATTTACCGGTTGCTTTCTTTTGAAGTTCTTTTGCTAATTTTACCCGACCAGCTTCGCCACCAGATAAAGTTGGAGCCCCTTGTCCTAAAGTAATATAAGATAAGCCAACATCTTGCATAACTTTTAATTTATCATAAACTTTGGGAATATTTTCAAAGAAAGGTAAGGCTTCACTTACACGCATATCTAACACTTCAGAAATATTTTTGCCTTTAAATTTAACTTCTAAAGTTTCTTTATTATAACGTTTACCACCACAAACATCACATGGAACATAGACATCAGGTAAGAAATGCATTTCAATTTTTTTTACACCATCACCCCAGCAGGCTTCACATCTGCCACCTTTAACATTGAAGGAAAAACGGCTTTTATCATAACCACGAATTTTGGCTTCTTTCATATTTGCAAAAACATCTCTTATATCATCAAAGACACCAACATAAGTAGCTGGATTACTTCTTGGAGTTCTACCAATCGCATCTTGACTAATATTGACGACTTTATCAACATTTTCTAGACCTTTGACACTTTTACATTTACCAGGAATATCTTTAGCATTATAAATTTCTTTATGCAAAGTTTTATATAAAATTTCATTAACTAAAGTACTTTTACCGGAACCAGAAACACCAGTTACAACAATAAATTTATTAAGAGGAAATTTAACATTGATATTATTTAAATTATTTTCAGAAGCCCCTTTAACTTCTAAGAATAAGCCATTACCTTTCCGATGATGTTTGGGAATAGCGATTTTTTCTTTACCACTTAAATAACGACCAGTAATACTTTTTTCGTTTTGCATTACTTCAGCCGGTGTACCTGCCGCTACTATTTCACCGCCAGCATCACCAGCACCGGGACCAACATCAACCAAATAATCAGCTGCTAACATGGTGTCTGTATCATGTTCTACAACAATTAAGGTATTACCTAAATCCCGCATTTCTTTTAAAGAATTAATTAATTTTTCATTATCTCTTTGATGAAGACCAATTGATGGCTCATCTAATACATATAAGACACCGGATAATTTACTACCAATTTGAGTTGCTAATCTAATTCTTTGAGCTTCACCACCAGATAAAGTTGCAGCACTTCTTGCTAATGTTAAATAATTTAAACCAACGTTCATTAAAAAATCTAAGCGAGCTAAAATTTCTTTTAATAAAAGGGTACTGATTTCTTTTTCTTCATTAGTAAGCTTTAAATTGGCTAAGAAATCGCGAAGTTCGTCAATAGCCATTTCCGTTAAATCATAAATACTTTTTTTATTTATTTTAACTGCTAAAATTTCATCTTTTAATCTAGTACCATGACAATGATTACAAGTTGATTCAACCATGAAACCTTCTATCCATTCTCTGATCCAAGAACTATTAGTTTCTAAGTATCTTCTTTCTAGATTATTAATAATTCCTTCATAATTTGACTTAGTATCTCGCGTACTACCATTTTTAGCTACATAATGAAAATCCATTACTTCTTTAGTACCATACAAAATAATATCTAAATCTTTTCTTTTCATATCTTTAACGGGTATAGATAAATCAATATTATAATGTTCAGCAACAGTATAAAGACTACTCATATACATATTATTATCAAGGTTTATGGCAACAATTGCTCCTTTATCAATACTTTTATTTTTATTGGGTATTAATAAATCTTCACTAATTTTTAGTTTAGTTCCTAAACCTTTACATTCTTCACATGCTCCATATGGGGAATTAAATGAAAACATTCTTGGTTCTAATTCAGAGATAGAAAAATTACAATAAGGACAAGCATAATTTTCACTCATCAGCAAATCTTCAGTATCATTAATGCGAATAATTACTAAGCCATTAGCCATTTTACAACTAGTTTCTAAAGCTTCAAAAATACGACTACGTTCGTCAGGGCTAACTGGTAATTTATCTATTAAAACATAAATATCATCTTTAATATTTTTTTCTAAAGTTATTTCGTCGGTGCCACTATACAAAGTGCCATTAACTTTTATTTTGGTAAATCCTTGACTTCGTAAATCTTCAATTAAGTCTTTATGAGTTCCTTTTTCACCTCGAGCTACTGGAGAATATATTTCAATTTTAGTTCCCTCTTCTAAGGCAAGTACTTTATTAGTCATTTCTTCTATACTTTGACTTTTAATAGGTATTTTATGAACAGGACAATAAGGAATACCAATTCGGGAAAATAATAATCTTAAATAATCATATAACTCAGTAATAGTACCTACTGTTGAACGAGGATTTTTATTAGTTGTCTTTTGATCAATTGAAATACTAGGGGACAACCCCTCAATGGAATCTACATCAGGTTTATCTCCAGAACCAATAAATTGCCGAGCATAAGCCGATAAACTTTCGACATAACGTCTTTCACCTTCAGCATAAATGGTATCAAAAGCCAAACTACTTTTGCCAGAACCAGAAACACCAGTCATAACAATTAATTTATTTTTAGGAAGTTCTAAATTAACATTTTTTAAATTATTTTCTCTAGCTCCTCTTATTATTATTTTATCCATCAATATCACCAACTTCTAATATTTTAATACATTTTTTTAATAATGCAAGCATTAATAATATATCAAACATAAGTATGTTTTTCAAGTCTAAAATTAACTTTTATGAAAAAAAGCACTATCTACCCAAGTGCTCTTTTTCTTTGTAGAGTAAACCTCTACATTACTAATATGGTTAATTATAATTTTTTTATACATTTTTTTATTCATTAGTTGTTTCTTGACTAATATTACCAGAACCAGATAATTTAACAAAGCGAACGGTTTTCATACTTTGGGTAGTGGTTGGTTTATCGTAAATATCAGTTGTAACTTTAGAAATTGTTAAAACGTTATCATAACCAGCAATTACTTTACCGAAAGCAGCATAATTACCATCTAAATAACTTAAATTAGTATTATTATTCACACAAATAAAGAATTGACTACTTGCTGAATTGAAATCATCGGTTGTATCAGGATTATTATCATCAGCTCTGGCCATAGAAACTACACCTTCATCATGTTTTAAAGTATTAGTAAAACCATTGGCAGCAAATTCACCTACAACATTTTCCTCACTACCTCCGGTACCATTACCTTGCGGATCGCCACCTTGAATCATAAAATCTTTAATGACACGATGAAATATTAAATTATCATAAAATTTTTCACTAACCAATTTTTGGAAATTAGCAACAGTTTCGGGAGCTATTTCGGGATATAGTTCAATTATAATTACTTTGTTTTTGTTAGTAACAATTTTGACATAGTTAGTAACTTCTTCAGTTTCTTCATAACTATAACCTTCAATAGTACCTTTAGTTAAATCTTTTTCAGTACAACCAGTCAAAAATAAACAACCAATTATTAAAATAGGGATAAGATATTTTTTCATTAAATCACTCATTTCTAAGTAATATTATAATATATTTTTACCCATTTGAAAAGGCGCCCCGAAAGAGGAGTACCTTTGTAACTTATTGTAGAGTTAATCCCTCTACACTATTATTATGGTTAAAGAAATATTATTTATACATTTATTTTGTAATTTTTTTAGTTTTTACAGCTGTTCCATAAGCAATTATTTCAGCAGCACCACCCATGACCGCCGAAGATCCATAGCGAACATTGATAATAGCATCAGCTCCTAAACTTTCAGCTTCATCAACCATTCTTTTCGTAGCAATACTTCTAGCAGTAGCAATCATTTCAGTATAACCCACAATTTCACCACCAACAATAGTCTTCAAACCAGCCATAAAATCTCGACCAATATTTTTTGATTGAACTACTTGACCTTTAACAAGGCCTAAAACTTCTGTGATTTCTTCATTAGGTAAATAATCAATATTTACTAGCTTCATCTTCTTCACCTCCTAAAATCTCTTTAATTCTTAAATATAGATTATAATAAATACCAAAAACCGGTAAACCTAAAATGATTAAAAAGAATAATAAAATAAAAAATGGTAAATTATCTTCCGTTATAGCAAAATAGATAATAATTGCTATTAAAAATATAAAAAATGAACTAAATAGAATACTAGAGGTAATGGCTCCAATTATTTTTTTCTTATTATTAGATTTTACTTCATGCATACTAAATCCCTCCTTATTTAATATTCTTATTTCTTGAAAATAATTACTAATGTCAATGTCATTATAAGAAACGTTTTGACTAATTAATTCTTCACATAAATTTTTAACATTTTTTAATTTATCTTCATATTCTTTAATCTTTAAAATACGATTAGTCAAACACTCAGTTAACGTTATCGAGCCATCGTTTAACATTTTTAATTCTCTTATAGGTACATCTAATTCTCTTAAAAATTTAATTACTTTTAGTTTTTGGATATCTTCTTCGGTATAAATACGGTAACTATTGTGATGATTTCTTTGCGGACTTAATAGGCCATTTTCTTCATAATAACGAATGCTTTTTAAAGATAAGCCAACGATATTTTTTACTTCATTAATAAACATAATATCTCCTTCCTTAGATACATAATAAACTATGACCTAAGGTTAATGTCAATAAAAATGTTATTTTTCTTTTAAAAATCTTTTTAATAAGAAAGTTAAAAAATATGGAAAAGTATAAAAGTTACCATTAAAACCAATATTTTTATTACATAATTTGATACCATATTTTATATCACTATAAGTTTCACTTTTTATTAAATTATTTAAAGATGGAGTAGAATTATCATTAGCTTTAACTTCTAAGGGAATTAAAGAATTCGCATCTCTTATAAAGAAATCCATTTCAATAGTTCCTTTTTTATTACGATAATAAAATAATTGATAACCTTCTTTTACTAACATATCACCAATAATATTTTCATAAATTGCCCCTTTATAAGTATTAAAATTTTTATTATTTCTTAAATCAATTTGAGCTTCTTCATCAAGAGAAGCAATTAATAAACTAGTATCTTTAAAATATAAACGATAGCAATCCGGAAGATAATTTCCTTTAAGTGGAAGATAAGGCATTTGTAAACAATAGCAAACATTGATTATTCCGGCATTATTTAACCACTCAACTACCCCAATATAATCACGGGTTCGGGCATTTTGACTAACTTTAGAAATTTGAAATTTTTTATTCTCTTGACCAAGAAAAACAGGAATTTTATTATAAACATTTAAAATTTTGGCTTGATCTAAACCATAAGCATATTTAGTTATATCTTCCGTATAATCTAATAAAATTTGTTTTTGATTTTCTAAAATACCACTATAATTTTTATTTTCAATAAAAGATCTCACAATAGCAGGCATACCACCTACTATCATATATTCGTGAAAATTTTCCATCATAATATCAAACATTAATTGAGGAAGAGGAGTTAAACTTTTCATATAGGTATATAATTCTTCTATTTGTTCATCAGTGTATCCTTTAGCCCACAAAAATTCCTCAAAGTCCATAGAATACATTTCATAATCTTGTTTATTACCGACACTGTTTGATTCAATTTCATTATAATTTATTCCCATTAGTGAACCAGAACAAATAACATCATATCTTTTATCAATATTAAAAGCTTTAAGAGCAGTGGCAGCTTTAACACAATCTTGAATTTCATCAAAAAATATTAAAGTATCCCCTGCAACAAATTTATATGATGGATTAATAAGAGAAATATTTCTTATAATAGTATCGACATTATAACCATCATCAAATATATTTTTATATTGAGTATCAAAAACAAAATTTATTTCTATAATATTTTTATAATTATTTTTGGCAAAATTTTCTATCGCATCAGTTTTACCAATTTGACGAGCTCCTTTAACAATTAATGGTTTTTTATCTTCACTATTCTTCCAATTAATTAAAAAATCATCAATTTTACGTTTTAGTCTTAACATTTTTTATTCTCCTTTTATTTAAGAATATCACAAAATTCCAAGCATTTCAAGTTTATTTTTCACAAAATTCCAACTATTTTAACCTATATTTTTCACAAAATTCCATTTCTTTAACAATTGATAATAAAATACAAACATGATAAAATACCTGTGAAAAGGAGTTAAAACTATGAAAAAATTAAAAGAATTTAAAACTATTCTGAAGATTGCTAAAAAATATAAATGGAAAATTTTAATGTGTTTTTTAGGAATTTTTATAAGTAGTTTTGCTTATATCTTAAATGGTTATTTAAATGGACGGGCTTTAGAAGAAATAACGAAATTAAATTTAAAAGGTTCGATTATAATTTTATTAATCTATTTATTTATTCAAATATTTGGTAGTTTATTGGAAAGATTTTCTTTTACTAAACTATCAAAAGTAGAAATTAAATTAGCTAGAGAAACGTCATATTTAACTTACCAAAAAGTTTTGGCCTTACCAGCTTATGCTTTTGAAGAAAAAACTAGTGGAGAATTTATTAACAGAATAACTAATGATACATCTACCATAATAAATTCTTTTGATCAATTATTTGGTATTATTACAAGATTAATTGCGGCAGTTGTCATTTATGTCTATATTTTATTTAATTCTTATATTATCGCCATAGAAATATTAATTTTTATTATTGTCTTTGCATTGGTGGTTAAATATTACCATCCTTATTTAGAGAAAGCTCATAAAACTAGAAAAACAATAAATGATGAAGCTATATCACAAGTAAATGAGTCCATTAGAGGGGTTAGAGAAATTAAAACATTAGGCATTAAAAATGCATTGTTTAATAATTTAAAAAATATAATTAAAAAATCTTATGAAGCATCAGAAAATGAAATTAATTTATATTTTGATTATGATGTTGTTTCTAATATTTTAAAATCTTTATTAGAAGTTGGTTCTTTTATAACCGGAGCTATTTTACTTTATAAAGGCCAAATTAGTTTAACTTTCTTTGTAGCAATAACTTATTATATTTATAGATATACTTGGATAATTGAAAATATAACTTCTTTTACTAAAACTTATAATGAAGTTAAAGTTTCCGTGATTAGAATTAATGAAATTTTAGAAAATAAGTTATTTCCAGATGTTAAATTTGGACATAGAGAATTAAAAAATTGTGAAGGACTAATTGCTTTTAATAATGTGACTTTTAATTATCCAAATGAAAATGCTGTATTAAAAAATTTTAATGTTACTTTTGAGCCAAACAAAAAAATTGGTATTATTGGAAAAAGTGGGCAAGGTAAATCAACTATATTTAATTTATTAACAAGAGTATTTGATACTAAAGAAGGAAATATTACTATTGATGGTATTAATATAGAAGATTTAAGTGAAGAAAGTTTAAGAAAAAATATTGCTGTTATTAGGCAAGAACCATTTTTATTTAATAAAACGATTAAAGAAAACTTTTTGTTAATTAATGATAAAATGACTTTAAAAGAAATTAAAAGATATTGTGAACAAGCCTATATTAATGATTATATTATGTCTTTACCTAAAAAGTATGATACTATTTTAGGAGAAGGTGGAGTTAATTTATCAGGAGGACAAAAACAAAGATTAGCTATTGCTAGAGCTTTAGCTAAAAAAAGTAAAATTATCTTATTTGATGAAGCTACTAGTGCCTTAGATAATGAATCACAAGAATATATTAAAAAAGTTATTAATGATTTAGTTAAAGATCATACTGTCCTTATTATAGCCCACCGGTTATCGACAATAATTGATGCTGATATTATCTATGTTGTGGATGATGGAATGATAAAAGATAAAGGAACCCATAAGGAATTGATAAAAAATTCCAAAATATATAAAACTCTTTATAATACGGAATTAAAAAACTGAATGAATTTTCATTACAGTTTTTTTCTTTGCAAATATTTTCCTAATAATCCATATAATAAATAAATTAAAATTAATAAAATAATAAAGGAGATTATAAATTTAAAAAAGAGATTTATATTTAAATAAATAACTAATGAAATTACAGTTGATAATATAAATGAATTAATAATACTAGTTATTATTTTTAATTTTTTAGTTGCTTTAAAATTTTTCTTTAGCTTAAATCTTTTCTTTAAATATTCATTAATGTTTAAAATATCATTTAAAATAAAGTAATTTGTTAAAAACATTAAAATTAGTAACATTAGAAAATTTAATAAATATTGCATTAGTTGGAACCTCCTTTACCATTTCTCTTATTATTTTTTCTTTGTAACTCTTCATATTGTCTGATTATATTAGCTTCAGTGATTTCTGTGGCATTTTTTAATTCTTTAATAAATTTAGTGGCGTTATTAGCATTTATTTCACCAATTGTAGATTCAACAACTCCATCTGGAGTACCATCTCTTAATGTTCTTACAACAGCTTTAGTACTGTAATCTTTAAGTTTATCATTAATTGCTCCTAAATTAGCCATAATACTAGCTGCTTCTTTTTCAGCTCCATAATGACCATTAACATTATGAACTACACCAAATGCATCTGTATATGTCCTAGTGACTGTAGCACGGGAAGCAAAATTATCAACCATCTTTTTAAAGGCTTCGTTATAATTATTGGTAGCTTTAGCAATTCGGGCAGCATACTGTTCATCTGTTTCGTTTGCATTTTTACCACCTGATTTGGCAGCACTTGCAACTGCTTCGATAACGTCTAAACGATTACTTAAATGATTTTGGTCAAAGTTTTGAAGCCAGTTTCGGGCAGTTGCTTGTTCTGTTGCATTTCCTTCTTTTTCTAATTTACGATAATAATTTAATTCGGCTATATCTTCCTCAGATAAATTAATATAAAATTCACTTTTGTGTTTTTCAATGTAATCTTCACTAGCACTTTTTATAGCCTTTAAAGTTTTACTAATATCATCAACTGCTTCCCTTTGCTCTTTTAAAACAGAATAATCCGGAGTTAAACCAATATAATTTTTGAAAGCTTCAAAACTAGAAGTAATAAGTCCTAATCCTACTCCCTCTAAAGTTCCACCATGATCGGCAATATATTTTTTAATTTTTTCGCTTTTTTCTTCTGATTGGGTATTAGCGTTATTCACTGCATTAAGCATTTCACGAAAATTTTTAGCTTGATATCCACTGATACCAGCTGTAATTTGGGTGGTTACAACACTAGGTATTGAAGTAACTACCCCCTTTGCAGCACTTCTTATTACCCGAGACCACCCAACACCATTTTTACGATGCCAATGACCATTTTCATCTTGTTCAAGATTATCTTTAACTTGTTTGGTTACTCCTCTGGATAATCTTTTAGCACCACCAAAAATAATTCCGCCAACCGCATAAGCACTGCCAGCGGCTAATTTTTCTCTTAAGTTTAATTTCATGTTATTAGAATTAATACCAGTTAATTCACTGATAATTTTAGGTAAGCTTTTAGCAAAAATGACAATACCACAAATAACAAAAGTGGAAACAATAGGATGAAAAATACTTAAATGAAGAGCTTCAAAATCAATATTGCCTACTAAAAGAGCAACTGTACACATTAAAAATATTCTCAAAAATATTTCTGCCCAAGTTGTAATAACTACTTTAAACCATTTACCTAGTAAATCTTTTTGTTGGGGAATAATACTTAATAATAAACAAATGGGGGCAGTTACTTCATAAAATGTTAATTTAGCGATACGAATAACGACATCAATACAAAAGCTAGCAACTAAATAGCAAAGGAAAAAGGCAACCAAAGTGGAAACAATAGCTGAATAATGCATTTGGCCTTGTTGAATAGCATTAGCAAATAAAGTTATTTGACTGAAATCACCATAAGCAACCATATGGGCTTTAGCATAGGACCATGTATAAGAGGAAGCAGTTACAGCTTCAATCCCAGAGATAGCTAAATTACCTGCAAGAGCACCAGCCCCACAAGCTACTAAAGCTACACCGGTGCCTGTACCAACAGTAACAATACCAACAACTACACCAGCAACGCATAATCCACCATATAACCAAGCTTTAGTACTTCCTTTAAAAAATTTATTAGCATTTATGGTTAAATCATCGGTAATATTACCTTCCTCATCAATTGGATACATAAGCCCTGAAATAATTTCTACAGTCATATTATTGGCATAAGTTTGCAATAACAAGGAGGAGGCTTCCGATGAACTCAATGTTCTTTTTCCTAAATTATTGCCATCTTCATCAAAGGTATCAACTTCAGTTGTGCTACTTCCTAAAATAAAATTAGGTATAACATTTCTAGCTAAAATAGAGGTTTGAAAATCTTTTAAAAAGTTAAACATAGTAGGAACTAAAACAATAATGATAGAAACAATTACAAATCTTTTAATCATATCAAAAATTTGTTTACCACTTTTATTAACTTCGGCATCAACCATCATTCTCAGTAACATCATAGCAAAAATAAAGAGTGCTACAATACCAATTATAATATAGAGGTTATTTATAATATTATTAAAAGAACCTTCAACAAAAATATTTAAATTAGATATATTGAGAAATGTTTTATATAAATTAGTAAAAACATTGTAAAAAATAGAGTCTAGCCATAATAAAAAACCAATCATAGACTCTTCAAAGTCTAAAATAAAACCAAATAGCATATTATCCAACTCCTTTACTGATATTATATCACATTTTGCTCAAATTTACCGAAGTTTTTTAAAAATAATTAAATTAAATGAAATAATTTTTAAAGGACTGATAAAAATGAATAATCATAAATTAGAAGAATTAAGATGTGAAAAAAATTTATTAAAAAAAGATGTGGCTAAATATTTAGGAGTGGTAGAATCAGTTTATTCGGAGTGGGAAAATAATAAATTATCAATACCAACAAAAAGAATTTATGAATTAGCAGAATTTTATGAAGTTAATGTTGATTATTTAGTTGGAGTTACAAATAAAAAAGAACATATAAAAAAGAATTGTGATATCGATATTAGTACCGTATCTTTAAGATTAAAAGAAGTACGACATTATTTGAAATTATCCATGCGAGCATTAGCTAAAAAATTTAATACAACTTCTTCAGCAATAAGCAATTATGAAAATGAAAAGTTTTTAATATTAAGTACTTTTTTAATCGAATTAAGTAAATATAGTAATTATTCAATTGATTATATGTTGGGAAGAAGCAATAAAAAATTTATTGACTAATATAATTTCTTATTAACTTTTATATAAATAAAAAAGATGACTTTGTTTTCATTATTCAAAATCATCTAATTGGTTTATTAATCAATATTTATTATTTCATAATCTCTAGAGCCTAAATTTAATTCAGCGGCTGCTTCAACTGTATGAATAGCATGTTTTTCGTTCATTCTATTTACTAAAGATGTTTTACCTGAATCGGTGGAATTAATAATTGTGTCATAACAAGCTTGATCAATTGCAACTGGATCAACTGAAGCAAATATACCAATATCGGCCATTTCGGGATTATGAGGATTTGAATCGCAGTCACAGTCAATAGAAATATTATTCATAACATTAATATATAACATATTTTCTTTACCAAAATAATTAATAACTGCACTACAAGCTTCAGCCATACTTTCTAAAAAGCCGTCTTGATCGCCAATATGATTCCACATTTCATCAGGATCTTTAGTTTTACCAACAGAATGGATCCAAGATTTTCCGGCTTTGGAAGCAACACCAATACTCATATTTTTTAATGCTCCCCCAAAACCACCCATGGCATGACCTTTAAAATGGCTAAGCATTAACATAGAGTCATAATTTTTTAAATGATTGCCAACTATATTAATTCCTTGTAAATGACTGCCACCAGTTGTAGGAATTTCCATATCTCCTTCAGCATCCATGATATCACAAGGGGCTATATCCATAAAACCATGATCTTTAATAGCTTGTAAATGATTAGTAATATCAAATCTTTGACCACGATAAGCAGTACAGCATTCAACAATAGTACCATCTAATTTGTTTACTAATCCTTTAATTAAATTAGGATTTAAAAAATTATGTCCTCCGGGTTCACCGGTAGAAATTTTTATAGCAACTTTTCCTTTTAATTTCTGATTTAAAGCCTCATAAATTTTTATTAATCCTTCACTACTTATATCCTTTGTAAAATATACTTTTGATTTTTCCATTTTAACCTCACATTCCTTTCACTTCGTTCAAGGCACACATAGTCATGAAAACTTGAACAAAATTTATTT
>CANQTA010000013.1 GCA_947626655.1 uncultured Bacilli bacterium | reverse complement strand
AAAAATTTACAATTTTTAATATATAAAGACCTATTTTAATACTTAAAAGTTGTCGTACTTCTTCCTTTAGGGCACCAGAGTGATTAAAACTCGGACTAGTACAGTTCGGGTTTTAAAATATTTTAATTTATGATAAACTATTTATAGATTGAAATTAATATATTTGTCAATTTAGAAAAACACACTTGTAAATTGTCAAAGATAATTTTTTAAATATTTAAACATATTGGAGGTATTGATATGAAGCCAGGTATAGGTGTTGGAGTAATGATAATAAAGGAAAACAAAATTTTGTTAGGACTAAGAAATCCTGATAAAATAAAAGCTAGTAGTGAATTGCAGGGTCAAGGAACATGGACAATGCCTGGGGGTAAAGTTGAATTTATGGAAAAATTAGTTGATGCTGCTAAAAGAGAATTAAAAGAAGAAACTAATTTACAAGCAACAAAATTTGAATTTTTATGTATATCGGATGATATGACAGAAACCGCTCATTATGTTACAGTGGGATTTATAGTTAAAGAATATAAAGGTGAAATAAAAACTATGGAACCTGAAACAATATTAGAATGGAAGTGGTTTGATTTAGATGATTTACCAACTAATTTATATAAACCAAGTCAAAAATGTATTGAAAAATATAAAAATGGAGTAATTTATGAATAAGTTGTATAAAACTTTAGATATATATACGGCTTGGCTTGTAGAGGTTGATTCACAATATAATAGTCTTGGTGGAATTAAAAATATTATTGGTATCAAAGTAACACATAATAGAGAACAATTATTTTATTCTATTCTTGATGATTGTTTTTTTCATATTCTTCCTCAAAATGATCCTACCGGAGATATAAGGAAAGATCTTCATAGAAAACTTTTTGTACAAATATATGAATATCAAAAACCACCATATGAATTTAAAACATTTGGTATGAAACTACATAGGTATATAAATAAAGATTATATTACTAAACAAGAGATAATAGAAATTAAAAAGAATAAAGAATATTTATTTGGATATCAAAGTGATTTTAGTTATGATTTATTAAAAACTGATACTACAGTTGATTATGAAAACCCTTTGATGATAGATGAAAATATTATTGATACTGTACAAAAATATGAGGAAAAAGAAAAAAGACCAATAACCTATGATAGTACTCATATATATGGTCCCAACAAGCTAAAAAAATTAAATAAAAAAAGTTAAAAGTTGTCGTACTTCTTCTCCAATGTCATCAGTGATGTTTTTGTTCGAACTTCTATATAGCGAACTTGCCAAAAGTTTTTTTTAATTATATCTCTACTTTCTTTCTGAAGATTGGAGGACGACACTCACAACAAATGTTGCAATGAATATTATACTATAATTGTTATTACAAAACAATTGAACGATAATTCGGAATAAAAATTCGAATAATTTATTTTTGCAACTAAATTCAATTAACAAAGTTTAATAAAAATATCTTATACTATATAAAAGCATTAAAAAATATGTTAAACTATTTATAATAAAACTTAGCATAAATATAGAGAGGTTGTGTGTTGTATGTTAATTTTATTTTTAATAATTTTTGTGGTTATTGTTTTTTTATGTTATAACTTAAAAAATCAAAATAATAATAATAAAATTAAAAATGGTATTAAGAATATACTAACATTTATATTATTTTTTATAGCATATTATTTTGTGATTTGTATTATTTCTTTGATACCACTATTTATGATGTCAAGTAATAGCAGTGAAGATAGTGGATTATGGACAATTTCGATAATTTTGGGAATGGTGCTTGCTTCTATATTATCATTATTTACAATGATTAATTTAAGTAAGAAAAAGAACAATACTGAAATCATAAAACATATTAATGATAATAACATTATCCAAAAAAATAAAAGAAATCCGATTATAATTATAGCAATAGTTATAGTTTTATTTATAGGTATAGGAATAATTTTATCAACTATTTTTAAGTCAACTATTATTTATGAGATTACATATTATGATGAATTAGAACCTGGTTCTAAATATGATATAAGCATACAAGATAATAGAGTTGAAATAACTACAACACATTTTTGTAGTGTAATTAATTGTAATCCTACAACCGAAAAAGAGGCATTTGTTTATTCAAAAGATAATCTTAAAAAGTTAACAACATTTATTGATAATAATTTTTCAAATAAATATATTGTAGTACATAATAATGAGTTAACAGAAAGACAACAGGAAATAATACAAGGTTTATTACTTGGAGAATATTTTTTTGAAACAAGTGTAGAAGAATACAAATATAAGATTGAATATTCAAAAAATGATAGTTTAACTTATGATATATATTTTAAAAAAGATAATTCGATACTAGTAAAAAAATTAAAAATTAATAGTGATTATGATATTGTTAAAGTTGATACCTATTCTATTAACTTTTCAAAAGACAATTTAAAAATATTAAATAATTATATTGAAAAAGAAGTTAAAAATGAAAATAGTAATATTATATATAAATATTCATCATTAAAAAAAGATGAGATAAATATAATTAATAGCATTATAGAGAACAAAGAATCTTATCTAAATGATATACAAAATGAAGCAAAATTAATATATACTATTACTTATAATGGAATCGATTGTCAAACTCCTTCTTTATATTTATATAGTGATAATACATATGAATATTATTATACTTTCAGCACAAATAATGAAATATTAGTTCCAAAAAAAGGTACTTATGATTATGATATAACAAAAATTATTAATAATATAAATAAATATGAAGAAAATCAAATGGGATCATATTATATAAAAGATAGTAATAACAATAGTTATGTAACATACAATACAAATATTGAATTACAAGAACTTTTAAAATCATTAGATATTACTTTAGAAAAATGTTTAGAGCAACAATAAAAAATATTATTTATTATTTAGTTAATTTGATATGTTTGACTATTTTTTAAATTTTTTCAACTTTGTCAACAGTTTGGGTAGCAAATAAATATTGCTCCTTTTTTTTCTGGTAAAATGTATCTAAAGATTGATTCAAATGTAATTTTTTGGTAAAAGATGTAGATAACTTTCTCGGTCACACCAGAATTGATAGGAAACTCGAACTATTCGAGTATAAAGCAGAAAAAAAGAGTAAAATAAATTATAAAGAAAAAAATAAGTAAAAGATAGAGAAAAATATATTATCTATTTTTTTTCTTCGCAAAATAACATAGTAAGTACCACGACAAAAAATTCTCTTTACAAGGAGAAAAATTTTTTTCAAAAAATAGTGATTTCAAAGAACAAATAATGTATAATTTAAGTATCAAATCTTAATTGAAAGTTAGTTTCTAACATATTAAGATCTGAGGTTATTGAAGTAAGCATTTTTAATAGATGGGAGCTTACTTCTTTTATTTTTAGTTTTAACGATTTAGTTAAGATATTTCCTTGTTCAAGTAATTGTCTAATTGTATGAGCAAATTGAATAAAGAAATAATGACATTTCATGGAATTATCATTTCTACTATTTAAATGATTTATATTAAAAGTTCTATGCTTTTGTGTATAAAATCCTTCATTTTCAATTTTCCATCTATGTCTACCCAAATTAACAATTACTTCTATAGTAGAATCATTTATATCTAAATTACTTATATATCTAAAAATAGTAGGTTTTTTATTTTTTGTTTCAATATACTTAAAAACATTTAATAAATGTTTCTTATATGGAATATTTGTTGATAAATAATAATTAGGGATATTAGATTCATTTAATAATTTAATATTACCTTCAAAAGAATCATTAATTTCTTTCAATCTATCAGGTTTTAGATTAAATATATATTTCCATTTATATTTTTTACAAATGTTGATAATAGGATCAGTTGCATATAAAGCATCACCAGTGATGATAAAACTATACTTAGGATAATTTTTCTTAATTCGTTTAACCATTCTTTTAAATGCGTTTATTTCACAATCTTGTTTTTGTTTTTCAGTTAACATAACTTCATTTTCAATAAATTCAGAATCTAAACTAATAACAATATTACCAACAACTAATTTGCACTCTAAAACATATTTATAATATGAGATTTTTCCATCTTTGTGTTTTCTTTTTAAACAATTATTATTAAGATTATAATCGTGATTTGATAAGCCAGTACCATCAAATAATAATTGAAAAGCACCATTAAATCTATATTTATCAAACATTTTAGAACGAATTAAAGTTTTAACAATATATTTTTGAATAGTTCTTAGTTCAGAAATTTTAATTTTCATGAAAACATCTTGAATAGTTTCCCAATAGGGCAATTCAGTTAAATGGGTATTACATATATTAGAAATATTTTTAATACAGATATCAGTATTAAATTCATCAGAGGAAATATTTGATAAAGAAGTAAGCCCACAAATTAGACCAAACAACCTAGTTACGCAAATTACTTTCATATTATAAGTAACATAAGATTGATGCCTAATATCAGTTAAATTATCAAATTTATCAAATAGTTCAGGAAGATATTTATTTATAATGGAGTATAATTCTATTATTAAATTTTTATCTTTTCTTAAATCACGTCTTTGTTTTCTATTCATTACTACATACCACCTTTTTATTATGTAGTAATTATATCAAATATATTGCGAAAAAAATTTACTCTTTTTCTCTGGTATAAAGTAAGCGACTTGCAAAAAAGTCGTTTTTATGTTATTATGAATATGTCAAGGAAACTTGCATAAAATAAAAAGGAACATTCAATATCGCATGTTGAGTGTTGCCATATAAAATGTGCATCACCTAAATCATTGCTGAGTTAGGTGATTCTTTTATTTTAGAATTACATATAGTAATACTATAAGTAAAAGGATAATGATAATCAAAAAGAAAATTAGGAAATCTTTTTTTGACATCTTATCACCTCCCTTCAATTAAGAAGCTCGGCAAGCACCCAACTATTAAATGTTCCAAATAAATTATACCAAACGTTTATTCTTGACACAACATATTCTAAAAAAATATTACAATTATACTTAATATATAAACAAAAATAATATCACTATTTAGTAGGAGGGTATATAAATGATAATTAGAAAAGCAAATTATAATGATGTAAAAATATTGAATACTTTTTTAACCTTTTTAATAAGAGACGAAATGCAATATGACTCAGGAATTGATGAAAACTTTATTGTTACTAATATGTATGAAAATTATATTGAAGATTCTAATAAGTTGCTTATTGTTGCCGAAGACAATGACCAAGTTGTAGGTTATTTATATGGAATCATTAAACCAACTGATGATACATATAAATACATAATCGCCAAACTAGATGCATTATATATTGATAATAATTATCGTAATAAAGGAATTGCTACATCTTTAATAGAACATTTTAAAAAGTGGGCTATTTCTAAAAATGCTCATAAAATAGAAGTAAACGTATGGAGTAATAATATCAAAGCTAAACACTTATATGAAAAAAATAATTTCAAAACAACAAGTGAAACATTAACCATTAATCTATAAAGTTGTGTACTTCTTCTCCAATGTCATCAGTGATGTTTTTGTTCGAACTTCTATATAGAGAACTTGCTAAAAGTTCTTTTTTATGTTATTATGTATTTGTCAAGGAAAACTTGCATAAAATAAAAAAGGGAATACTTAACATCGCAGTGTTGAGTACTCACCAATTTGTGGTTTGCACTTAATCTACTGAAAGTAAATTGAGTGCTTTTCTCTTATTATAGGTTACTAAATTACTAATGTAAAAAGTAAGGCTATGAGTAAGAAGATAATTAGAATAAGAGATAAGATTAAAAAATCTTTCTTATACATATCATCAGCCTCCTTCCTAGAAGAAAGTTGGCAAGCACTCAACTGTAAAATATTCCCCATACAAATTATAACAAAAGTTCGTTTTTGATACAAGATATTTTATAATAAATTAAGACAATTAAAAAGCGCTTGTAAATTGTCTAGGTAAGAAATACAAAAAATATTAGAAGAGAGAAAAATAAAAGTTGTGTTAATAGAACAAGGTTATCATGTCTATTTAGTTCATTACGATATAATGCTTTAGCAATTGGCAAAAGTAATATTAAAAATGGTTTTAAAAGGTTAGAGAAAAAATATGGTAGGGAGAAAATTACATTTTTAGGAATAAAAAAATAGATGCTATATTTAGAGAATTAATTAAAGAGTTCTATAATACCAAAGCAAATATTATTATAGAAAAATATGGAAATATCTCTATTTCTCAATTTAATTGTTTAGCTTGTAGGCTAGCAATGTATATTCGAACAATAATTTTATGTCAACAATTAGGTATTACCGTGGTAGCAGATGGTGCTAGAATTAGTCAAAAGTTTACTATTGAACAAAAGGAAATGTTAGATTTATTTCAAGACTTATTTCAAAAATATAATATAAATATCCTTTTTCCAGTTGAAAACTTAAATGATGATTTTCAAGAAAAAAACGAATTATTAATCCGAGGTTTTATTCCGAAAGTTTTGGAATCGCAATGCTTATTAGGAATGCCTTTAGAAAATAATTCTTTGGATGAAGAAACTTTAAATTCAACTATAAAAGTTTACAAAGAATTATTATTTGCCAAAATAGATCCATTAATAAATAGATATGCTAAAATTAATTTTAGTGAGGAATACATATGAGAGATAAAAGAAGTCCTTATTTTGTATTTGTTCCTTTTTGTTTATTGGCCCAAGCCTATCAAGCTAAAGGTCTTGTTAAATACGAATGGGTTAGTTCAATCAAACCTTTTGTTAATTTATTAATTGCTAATGATATAAATATAATTCAAATGCCATGTGCTGAAAGTAGTTATAATAATCACTTACTTCGAGAACCAATGGGATTAAAAAAATATGATACCGAAGACTTTAATAATCACTGTGAAAAAATTGCTAAAGAAGTAGCAGAGGAAATAAAACAAATTATCAATGCAAAATATAAAATAATTGCTATTCTTGGTATAGAGCAATCTCCATCTTGTTGTGTCAATTATATTTATACAAATCATGGTAATGAAAATCGCCAAGGCATTTTTATGCAAAAATTGGTTGCTAAAATTAAAGATTATAATATTCCTGTTATAGGTATTAATAGAAAATATATTAATAAATCTTTAAAGTAACTGGAGGAATTAATAAAAGAAATAAAATAAAAATATTTAATTTATAGATTATTTGTGTTAAGTAGTGTATAATGATGATAGCTAATTTAAAATGAAAGGAATAGTATTTTATGAAAAAAATATACATAATTCAAATGCATACAAAAACTATTCCGGCTAAATTTATTCGCTTTTTTACTCATTATAATTATAGCCATATTGCGATATCTTTTGATAAATCTTGTAATATTATTTATAGTGCAGGTCGAAAAAAATATAATACAGTTTTAGATGCTGGTTTTGTTGAAGAATCTAAAAATGGTTTATTTTTTAAAAAATTTTTTGATACTAACTGTCGGATTTTTGAATTAGAAGTAACTGATAAACAATTTCGTAAATTACAAAAAAATATTTTATATATGAAAAAACATGAAGAATTATTTAAATATGATTATTTAGGAATTATTTTAAGATTTTTTAAATTACCTATTAATTTTAAAGATCGTTATGTCTGCAGTTATTTAGTAGCTAAGCTTTTACAAGATTCAGGAGTTTATAACTTTCACAAAGAATTATATTTTATTGAACCTAAAGATTTTGAAAAAATGCCCAATACTCAGGTTATTTATAAAGGCAATTTTATTAAATATCAATAAATTTAATGGTTAAATATAATTAGTATAATAATAATCTTTTCATAAATTATAGCAGAAAGGAAAAAATATTATGTATCGAGTTAATTATTATCCTAATAATTATAATATTAATCCGGTGAATAATGATCGCTATTTTCTCTTACCATTTTTAGGTGGAGCTTTGATTGGGGGAGCTGCAGTAGGATTGACAAGACCAAGACCAATTTATAATGTGGCTCCTAATAATGGCTATAATGGTTATTTTAATCCAGCTTATCCTTATGGTAATTATAGCTATAGTTATTATTATCCAACCTATAGACCATATTAATAAAAGTTACTCGTTGATAGAGTAATTTTTTAATATTGTGTATAGTTTTTGTCACTAAAATTTATTTTAACTAATGATGTAGTGACATAAATCAAAAAGTGTTGACACAATCTATAATATTTGATATATTTTATATCGAGTAGTGCCTAGGAAACTTTTGAAGCCCTAGGTCATTTTTATTTCAGGAGGTTAAATGAAGCAATATAAAACTAATGAAGAGTTACTAAATTATTTAGAAACCAAAAGTGTTACTATTAATAAAAGAAAACTTGCTTTAAAAAGATTAGAAAAGTATTCTTATTATTCCATTATTAATAGCTACAAATATAATTTTAAGGACTCTAATAATAATAATTATTTACCTAATGTCACTTTTGAGGAAATATTTGCTTTATACGAATTTGACAAAAATATGAAGGGGATGAATTATTTCCTGATGGTTATATTTTAAATATGGATAAAAGTTATTGTCGAGATGTCGATGGTCAGGAAGTCGAAGATGTATTATCAATAACTCCATCGGGTGTTAATGTACAAACTGATCAAACCGTATATTGTACTTTGTATTTTGAAAATTCTGAAGCTCGTATGTTGATATATGATCCTATTAAAAGTGGAACCCAATGTACCACAGTTCAGTGTGCTTTAGATGAGTTATATAAAATATTGTATTAAAGTAAAGGAGTAGAAAGATGAAAAAAGTAATAAAAAATAATTATAAATTAATAATTGGAATAATAATTGGCTTAACAATGTCTATAACTGGTGTATACGCTGCTGCTACTGCAATAATTCAAAGTAAAGAAGTATCTTATGATAATAGTGGTAGTAATGGAAATTATGAAAATGTCCAAGATTCTATTGATGAATTATATGAAAGAAGTGGATTGTTAAAAGAAAAATGGGTAGAAGAAGATTTAAATGGAGCTGATCCAATCCTAGAAGTAGAAGGCAGTACTAAGAAATTAATTCCTGTAACTATTGATAGTGATGGGACAGTCCATTACGCTAACCTATTTACGAAATGGTATAACTATAGTGAAAAAAGATGGGCAAATGCTGTAATACTCGTGGATAAGAAAAAAGATGCCTATTCAACTGGTGATACTATCAATGAAGATGATATTGAAAGTTATTTTGTTTGGATCCCAAGATTTAGTTATAAAATATGGGATATGGGTAATACTTACACAACTGCTCCGAGATTAAAAGATTCATTAACAGATACCAATTATGAAACTTCGCCTCAAAATGCTTTCAATAGATCAAGAATAATCGATATTAAATTTGGCGATATAAAAATAAATACTAAAATGCAAGAAACCTCTGCAGTATTAAATAATTATTATACCCATCCAGCCTTTACTTTAGGTAGTAAAGATTTAAATGGTATTTGGGTAGGAAAATTTGAAACTGGATATAACCAAGATGGTGATAATGGAGAATCATTTACTATTGATGCATCTTGGACAACTAATGGAGCGAATCAAAATAAAAATGAAAGTAAGAGAGTTATAGTTAAACCTAATGTTTATTCTTGGCGAAACAATACCGTTCAAAATATGTTCTTATCTGCTTATAATTATGATAGAACTTTAGAAAGCCATATGATGAAAAATACGGAATGGGGAGCAGTAGCTTACTTATCTCATTCAGTGTATGGGTTAGGTGGAGAAATAAATATCAATAATAACCAAAATTATGTAACTGGTTATGGAGCTGCTGCAGGAACAAAACAAGATACAAGACTTGGTACTTATGGAGCTGCTGCACCAAAAGTTAATACTGATATTACGCAATCTTATAATACTTTAGCAGGACACTTAGCAAGTACAACCGGTAATATTACGGGAGTATATGATATGTCAGGTGGTGCTTGGGAATATATGGCAGCCTATATGTCTGGTAAAGTTGGTTCAAGTGGATTTGAATTAACTAATTTAACTGGAACGTATAAAGATTATGTTGATACTTATAGTGCTGAGAGTAACATAACTTCATATGATAAGAGAATTCTTGGTGATGCGACAGGAGAGATGGGACCATTTTATCAATATTTTGATGGTGATGGAACTAATGGTGCATCTAGTTCTGCAGGTACATTAAGATATCATAGTGCTTGGTACACCGACCTTGCTCATTTCGTTGACTCGTCGCACCCGTGGTTCGTTCGTGGTGGCAATTACGCTGACGGCGGTCTAGGTGGTCAGTTCAACTTCAATCGCAACACAGGTGCTGTGAATGGTGGCAATGGTTCTCGCCTTGTGCTTGCTAGACTAAATAATAAAAGAATAATATTCTTCATTATAATATAATTAATAAAAAGATATTTTTATATCGAAGTTAATGTGTTTAAGGACTTTATTATAATGTTTAATTTAGAAATTTATGACCTTTCTATTTAAATATAGAAAAAAATTTTAACGAGGTATTGTGGTTAGTAATAAAATGATGAAAATCATAATATCGGAGGCAGTACTTAATAGTACTGCTTTAGCTTTTAGTAAGGAGATTTTATGTGAGCAAAATATATAATGAGTATTTAAAATTAAAAGCCACTAATTCTGAAAAATTATATTTATTTCAAGTTGGTAAATTTTACATATTTGTTGGGGATGATTGTGATACCATTAACAATTATGTAGTTTTAAAAAAAACTAAATTTTCTAACGAAACCCAAAAATGTGGTTTTCCCGTAAATGTTTTAGATGATTATTTAAGAGTATTTAAAAATCATAATTTGCATATTGAAGTAGTAAATCATCTTTCTTGTAAAGATGAAAATGCTTTTAAAAATAAATTGATTAATTACATAGATAAGATTGACATTAATAAAATAACCCCACTTGAAGCAATTACTTGTCTAGCCAAAATAAAGGAAATTGTTAATAATGAAAAAGACTGTTGAAGATGTCAAAATTTATCGTGTATATATTGAGCTTATATCATATATTGAAATGATTACAGAGAAATTTCCTAAAAATACTAAATTAGGTTTTGTAAATATTATTAAAAATACTTTATATAGTGGTATGGAAGATATTTTAAGAGCATATAAATATTTTTTAAAAAAAGATAAATTATATTATTTAGGAGAATTAGATATTAAATTAAAAATGTTAAAATTATATGCTCGTATATCATATCGCAAAAAATATATTAATTATAAAAATTATGAAGCTTGGAGTCGAAAAATTAATAATGTTTGTACATCTTTAGGAGCTTGGATTAATGTATGTCTAAAACAATAAAAAATAGTTTTTATAATAAAATAACTTTTGAAAAGTTATTAGCAGCCCATAAACGAGCCTCTTTTGGCAAAAAATCGAAAAAAGAAGTAATTTTATTTGAAATTGATTTAGAAACTAACATTATAAGAATGATGGAAGAATTGAAAAACGGTACTTATCAGTTTGGTAAGTACCGAGAATTTAAAGTATATGAACCAAAAGAAAGAATAATAAGATCATTACCATATCGTTACCGAATTATTCATCAATGGTATATTGAAGAATTTATTAAACCGTATTTTTGTCGAAGATTTATAAATGATACTTATGCTTGTTTAGAAGAAAAGGGGACGCATCGAGCCGTTAAAAGTATTCAGCAAAAAATGCGTTTTATGAAAAGAAGATATCCTAAATATTATGTTTTAAAATGTGATATAAAAAAATATTTTTATACCATTGATAAAAGGATATTATTTAATATATTAAAAAAGAAAATTAAAGATGTTAAATTATTAGAATTTAGTCAAAAAATTTTAAATGATGGTGAATTAAAAGGTATCCCGATTGGTAATTTTACTAGTCAATATTTTGCTAATATTTATTTAAATGAATTAGATCATTTTGTTAAAGAACAGTTAAGAATTAAAAATTATATTCGTTATATGGATGATTTTATTTTTTTATTACCAACTAAAGAAGAAGCTAAAAAAACTTTATCACAAGTTAGACAATTTTTATTGAAAAATTTGAATTTATCTTTAAATTCGAAAAGTAAATATTTTCCTAATCATTTTGGAATAGATTTTTGTGGATATCGTATTTATGAAACTCATATTTTACTTCGCAAAAGATTTAAGAAAAAGATTAATAAAAGTATTAAAGTATGGTCAATGCTTAAAAGAAATAATAAATTTTATTTTAAAAAATTTTTAATGAGTTTAAATTCTTATCGAGGTCATGCTTTACATAGTAATTCTTATCATTATATGCAAAAAATTGAAAAGACTATTAATAAAATTAAGATGGTAAATATAATTTTATTTTGAATATTTTACTAATAAATTAATCATTATAATCATAGAATTGTAAGGGAGAATATTATGTTTGATAATTTTGGAGTACATATAACAAGTATTTTTAGAAGTGCTGAAGAAGAAAGATATGAATTACATCATCCTTATGTGGGAACTGAGCATTTATTGTTAGCTATTTTAAAAAATGATGAAAAGATAGCTAGTTATTTGAAAGAATATCATTTAACATACGAGAAATTTCGTAAAGAGTTAAATATAGTTGTTGGTAATGCAACTAAAAGCAGTCCTCTTAATTTATATACGCCACTTTTAAAAAGAGTTATTAATAATGCTTTAGAAAATGCGAAAGAGGATAATAATGGTTTAGTGACTTCTAAACATTTACTTTCTTCTATTTTAGAGGAAGGTGAGGGTATTGCCATTAGACTTTTAATTAGTATGGGTATTGATATTGATGAAATATATGAAAATTTAAATAAAAACAATAAACTTACTAATAAAAGATTAGAAATTTATGAAACAGGTACTCTTTTAAATGAAATTGTTCCTCTGGATGAAAATGTAATTGGTCGGGAAAAAGAAATTGAGTTAATCATCGAAACCCTTTTAAGAAAAAAGAAAAATAATCCTCTTTTAATAGGAGATGCCGGAGTTGGTAAAACTGCTATAATTGAAGAATTAACCCGTCGAATTGCAAGAAGAGAAGTTCCTGATTCTTTATTTGATGTTAAAATTGTTTCCCTAGAGATGGGTTCTTTAGTATCAGGTACGAAATATCGGGGTGAATTTGAAGAAAAGTTAACAAAAATTATCAAAGAATTAGAAAATAATAGTAATATCATTTTGTTTATTGATGAAATTCATGCGATGGTCAGTGCCGGAGGAGCAGAAGGAGCAATTACCGCCGGGGATATTTTTAAGCCTGCTTTAGCTCGGGGAAAAATAAAAGTAATCGGAGCAACTACAACAGCTGAATTTCAAAAATTTTTTGGTACTGATAAAGCTTTAATGCGTCGTTTTGAAATAATTAATATAAGAGAACCTAATAGTGCAGAAACCAAAGATATTTTATTAAAAGTAAAAGGCGAATATGAAAAGCACCATAATGTTATAATTAGTGAAGAAATAGTAGATAAAATCGTTTATTATACAGAAAACTTTATTAAAAATAAAAAGAATCCTGATAAAGCCATTGATTTTTTAGATTCTGTTTGTTCTAAAGTAAAAACTGAAAATAATAATGCTTTAGAGAAAAAAGATTTATATCAAAGATTAGAATATTTAAAAAAAGAAAAAGCTCTTTGCATTAAAAAACAAGATTATGATACTGCTTTAAATATTTATGCTGAAGAACTTTCCATAAACAAAAAATTAAAAAGTGTGACAAAAAATAGAAAACAAATGATTAAAGAAGAAGATATTATTAAAGTATTAGAAAGTAAAACTAATCTTTTGTTTAGAAATGATAACTTAAAAGTTTTAGATACGGCCTATAAATTAATTAATAAAGAATTATATGGAGTAGAAAGATATAGTAAAATAATTATTGAAGAAATAAAAAACAATTTATTAAATAAAAAGTGTATGCTTAAATTTTATTTAGAAGGTGGTAGTAATTTAGGTAAAAGTAGCATCGTTAAATTATTAGCCCAAAGTATCCCTAATATTAATTTTATTAGAATTGATTTAAAAGAATATAGTGAATCATATGACATTTCCAAATTAATAGGTGTTTCACAAGGCTATGTTGGTTATAATGATGATTATATTTTAAATAAACTTAAAAATAATTTATTTAGTATTGTTTTATTTGATAATTATAGTTATGCTCATCCACATATTAAAGATTTAGTCAAAGAAATATTAAAAGAAGGTTATGTAACTGATAACCGTGGTGAAAAAATTTATTTCAATAATTCTTTAATCTTTATTACTGATGATAAAGTAAATAAAAAGAGGGTAGGATTTAATAATATAATTTATGATGATAATGAAAATGAATTGACAGAATTAGTTGATTTACATTTATATTTTGATCCTCTAACTAAAGAAGTATTACAAAATTATTTAATTAGTAAGAAAGTAACTAATCCAGAAGAAGTTATTGCAAAAAGTAATTTTGAAAAATATAATTATAAAAATATTGCTAAATTAATTAAGAATAAAGATTTAATTAATAGTTAATAAAGAAGATTTAACAATCATTTACATAATTTGATTGCTAAATCTTCTTTTATTTGCTATTATAAACCTAATAGGTGAGTGTTATGAAAAAAGAATTAAAATATTTTTTATTAGGAGTTGGCAGTACTATCTTAGGAATTATTGTAATTTTTCTTAGTTTTCTTTTATTTATATGGTTAATGGAAAGGGCAGATGATAACGATTTAAAAAATGAACAAGAGTTTAAAGTTGTTCAAACTATTAATTGTGATGCTTTAAAGAATGCCAAATTTATTAATAATAGTTATATATTTACTAATGATGGTATTTATCAATATAGTACAAGTAAAAAATATAGTAATAATACCAATTGTAAAAAAATAAATGATGCCGAAATAGAGAAGGTTATTGGTTATGATTTTATGAAAGATGATCATAAAGTTTATAGTATTAAATATGATACTGGTGAGTTAGTAGAAAATAATTATAATTTTTATAAAATAGATTACTTTGCCAATGATGAAGTTATTTATGTTAGTAATTATACAAGTGCTTATGTCGATAGTAAAGAAACAATTTATTTTTTAGCTTTAAAGACTGATGGTAAAATCTATAAAGTAAAATATGTTAGAAATTATCAAAAAAATACTTATGAAAAAGTAGCAGAAGAAGTTTGGCAAGAATATGCTGATGAAAAAATCTTAATGTTTAGTAGTGATGAACATTATGATAACGATACTAATGAATATGTAGTTTCTTTGCATTATCTTAAAACTGATAAAAGTATTTATTTAAGAGAGAATAATAATAAAGAAGAGTGTCAAAAATATATTGATGTTAAATGTACTTATGAGTTAGTAAAAAATGCTTATTTAAGTAAGATAAATAATAAAATTATTGGGAAGATTGACTATGGTTTTATTTTAAATGATGGTAGTTTAATTGAATATTATGACAATAATTAAAGATTCACTTTGATGGTGAATCTTTTAAACTTCAATTTTAATTCCTTTTCTTTTAAGAACTAGTTTTCTTAAAAAATCGATAGGGATAACGGTAAAGGCTAGTAATATTACAAATAATAATTCTTTTAAAGATAAACCATAAGTTCGAAAGAGATTACCACCTTTATAAATTAAGAAGATTTGGGCAATAATGATAAAAGAGAAAACAAAGATAAATATTTTATTTTTAGCAATATTAGATAATATGTTTAGGCGTTCAGTTCGGGCATTAAAAGCATTAAAGATACCTATAAAGATAAATAGGGCAAAATAAGCAGTCATAAAATGTTTACTATCAGGTCGAATAATACTTTTAAATATAGGTAACTTTAAGAACATAATACATATTAAACCAGCATAAAGGGCTGTTACGATTATTTCGGAATACATATATTTATTAATTATTGGTTCTTTTTCACTTTTAGGTTGATGTTCCATATAATATTTTAAAGGGGCTTCATAAGAGAAAGCTAGTCCAGCAAAAGTATCCATAATCATGTTAAGCCAAAGCATTTGAATAATTGTAATAGGGGTACTAACACCGATATAAGAACCGACAATCGATAAAAATAGGGCCGTCATATTAACAGATAATTGATAAGTAACAAATCTTCTAATGCTTTTGAAAATAGTTCGTCCATAAAGAATAGCTTTACTAATTGATAAAATATTATTATCTAAAATAACAATATCGCTAGCTTCTTTAGCCACTTCTGTACCACTTCCCATTGCAAAGCCAACATTAGCTTTTTTTAAAGCGGGAGCATCATTAACCCCATCACCAGTCATCCCAACTATTTGATGCATTTTTTCTAAAATAGTAACCAGCCGACTTTTATCTTGGGGAAGAGCTCTGGCAATTACTTTTATTCTGGGCATAATTGTCATTATTTCATCGCCATCTAAATTATTAAATTCTTGACTATCTAAAACTAAATCAGTTTCTTTAGTAATAATACCACATTCAGTAGCAATATTTTTAGCAGTATCTTTGGCATCCCCAGTTATCATAATTACCTTAATACCAGCATTTTTAATTAAATTAATTCCTTCTTTAGCTTCCGGCCTTAACTCATCTTTTAAAGTCACAAAACCAATTAAAGTTAAATCATTGTCTAAATTAGTTCCTTTAGCTAAAGCAATTACTCTAATACCTTTTTGGGTATATTTAAGAATTTCTTTTGTAATATTTTTGGAATTTAAAATAATTTTTTCCGTTCCTAAATTAGTTAAATATTTAGTACATTTTGGTAATATTACTTCACTAGCGCCTTTTAAATAAATTTGATCTTCTAAATAAATAGCGCTATATTTATATTTACTATCAAATGGTATTCTTTTTTTTATTTGGGGATTATTGGCTTTAATTTTTAAAAATTTTATTAAAGCTTTATCCGTAAAATTGCCACCAATTATCTTTCCATCACTAATAGTACTTTCATTATTTAAAATTAAAGCTTTGTAAACCGTATCCATTATTTGGCTTTTTTGTAAATCTTTTTCATTTTTATAAACTTTTAAATCGCCACCAATGAAGGCAGTGACTTCTAATTCGCCTTTGGTCAAAGTACCAGTTTTATCTGTTAACAAATAATTTAGGTTACCACTAGTTTCAATGCCTTGTCCTTTTCTGACTAAAACATTATCTTTAAGCATCCTTTTCATATTAGAAGATAGAACTAAAGTAATCATCATTGGTAAACCCTCTGGAACAGCAACAATGATTATTGTAACTGATAAGGTTAAGGCATAAATAAGGTGACTAAGAATAATTTTAGGGGTAGTTAAAGTAGTTATAATAAGATCTAAATTAAAGTTATTGGCTATAAAAATTTTATTAAAAAGGTAAGATAGTGAAACAACAAAAGCCCCAATATAACCAATTTTACTGATAATTTTTGCTAAACCATATAATCTTTTTTTAAGTGGAGTAGTAGGATCTTTTTCTTGAATTTCTAAAGAGATTTTCCCATATTCAGTTTGGTTGCCAACTATTTTAACTAGCATTTTTCCACTACCTTCAGTAACTACTGAACCACGAAATAATTTATTATTATTAGTTTTTTTAATATCTTTAGATTCACCCGTTAAACTAGCTTCATTACAAGCAATTGTTCCACTTAACAAAATCCCATCAGCTGGTATGGAATCACCTTGCATTAAATGAACGATGTCACCCACTACAATGTCATTAATACTAATTTCTTTTAAAATATTATTGCGTAATACTTTGACTTTAATATTATTAATTTCATTTTGGAGTCTTTTGAAAGCCGCTTCACTACCATATTCGGAAA
The DNA here is from genome assembly GCA_947626655.1 of uncultured Bacilli bacterium. Taxonomy (GTDB): domain Bacteria; phylum Bacillota_I; class Bacilli_A; order RF39; family UBA660; genus SIG200. The sequence continues at coordinate 14,107 of CANQTA010000013.1, read as the reverse complement.
CTGTAGAAACCAAGGATGCTAACATCACAGCAATAGCTATACCAATTGATTCATACCAATCATATTTTGAAAACATAAATAGTAATTTAATACAAAGTGCTATTAATAATATTTTAATAATGGGATCGCCTAAAGATTCTAAAAAAATTTTTAAAAAAGTTTTCTGTTTGACTTTCGTAAGTTCGTTGCTACCATGAGTTTTTCTGCTATTTAATACTTCTTCATCATTTAAACCATTAAAATTTATCATAAGTCACCCATCAAAGTATATGCTTTGAAAGATGATTTTATTAATTATCTAATTTTATATATCAGCATCTTCAATAAAAGTTTTAGATTTATGTGGTTCATCAAAAAGTAAGCCTTTATAATTTTGTTGTCTTAAAGCTTCATAGACGGCGATTGCTACAGTATTAGATAAGTTTAAAGCGCGAACATCGCTACTCATCGGGATTCTTATACAGCGATCTATATAAGGTTTTAGGATTTCTCGAGGTATACCAGTTGATTCTTTTCCAAAAATAAAATAAATATTTTTAGAAGTATCACGATAATCAAAAGTAGTATGTGGTTTATGACCATATCTGGTAAAAAAATAGTATTCTCCTTTACATTTAGCAAAAAATTCTTCAATATTTTCATAGACAGTATATTGACATTTATCTATATAATTGACACCACTTCTGCGTACATATTTGTCATCTAAACTAAAACCAAGCGGTTTAATTAAATGTAAATGGGTGTTAGTAGCAATACAAGTTCGCATAATGTTTCCTGTATTAGTTGGTATTTCTGGTTCAAATAAAACAACATTTATCATAATATCTTTCCTCGTAAACTTATTATATAAAATCTATAATTAATTGTCAAAGCTGTAAATTTAGTTTATAATATTTATGGTGGTAAAAATGGCAAAGAGAAAAAAATCAAAAGAATCAAGTTCTCCCGGAATGAGTGTTGAACTAACTGGTTTAATTTTAGCTTTAATAGGAATTATTGGTTTTGGTTTTGGGAATATCGGTACGCTTATTAAAGAATTTGCCATGTTTTTAATGGGGTCTTGGTGGATTGTTTTTGTAATATTTATTATGTGTGTTGGTATATATATGATATTTAAAAGGAAAATGCCTAAATTTTTTACTAGTCGTTTATTAGGTTTTTATCTAATTATTATTGTAGTATTAGTAGCAAGTCATTTTACTTTTTTAGATAAAATTGGTAAACCATCAGAAATTATCAAAATAACTTTAGATTCTTATTTAGAAAGAATTAAGGGTATTAGTGCTAGTGGTGCTATTTTAAACACTGGTGATATGAGTGTAGCGGTTGGTGGTGGTATTTTTGGAGCAACGATTATTAGTGCTTTATATTTTCTTTTTGGCCGAATTGGAACAATTATTGTTTTAGTAGTTATTGCTTTAGGGGGGATGGTACTATTATTTGATGTTACCTTTAGTGATATTATCGATAGGATAAAAGGATTTATTAAGAGAAATCGTGAATATTCCGAAAGTGAAGAAGAAGAGGAAAATCTTCCAGATATAGCTGAGCAAATTGTTAAAGATGAAGAATTAGAAAAAGTTATCCCACCTAAAGATAATAAAATTATTGTAAGTAGTTTAGATGCTATAAAAAATAATCATTTTGAAAAAACTGATGATGTTAAAGAAGTAGTGGAAATGGAACCGGTAGTTATTGAAGAAGAGAGTAATCCTATCAATAATTCTTATAAATTGCCACCACTTAATATTTTAAATCCCATTAAAACTCAAAAGAAAAATAATAATGATGCTCATACCTTAAATAATCAAGCTATTTTAGAGCGAGTTTTAAAAGATTTCCAAATTGCTGGTAAAGTAGTTGAAACTCATGTTGGACCGGCTGTTACGCAATATGAAGTTGTTGTTCCAGCTGGGACTAAAGTTAGTCGAATTTTATCAATAAATAAAGAAATTGCTTTAGCCTTAGCAGCCAAAGATGTACGGATTCAAGCCCCTATTCCTGGTAAAAGTACTATTGGGGTGGAAATTCCTAATGAGGCAATTAGTGCCGTTCAATTCCGCGAAATATTAGAAGCTAATCAAAGCGTGAAAAGTAAATATGATTTAATGGTAACATTGGGTAAAAATTTAATGGGTAAACCGATAGTTGCTGATTTAGCTAAAATGCCTCATCTTCTTGTTGCTGGTTCAACTGGTTCAGGTAAATCGGTCTGTATTAATTCTATCATTTGTTCAATTTTAATGAATTATAATCCTAGTTATGTTAAATTAGTAATGGTCGATCCTAAGAAAGTTGAATTAACTAATTATAATGGCGTACCACATTTATTTTGTCCAGTTGTAAGTGATCCGAAGAAAGCCTCAATTATGTTACAAAATGTTGTAAAAGAGATGGAACGTCGATATGATAAATTTGCCGAAACTGGAGTTAAAAAAATAAGTGAATATAATTTGAAAATTGAAAAAGAAAATCAAAAACATCCCGAGTCGCCCCTTCCGAAAATGCCTTTTTGGGTTGTTATTATTGATGAACTTGCTGATTTAATGTTAGTGGCAAGTAAAGAAGTAGAAGATTCAATTATGCGAATTACTCAAATGGCAAGAGCAGCCGGTATTCATTTAATTGTGGCTACGCAAAGACCGTCAACTGATGTTATTACGGGTGTAGTAAAAGCCAATATCCCATCGCGAATTTGTTTTGCAGTTGCTAGTCAAATCGATTCTAGAACAGCCCTTGATATGAGTGGGGCAGAAAAGTTACTTGGTAAAGGTGATATGTTATTTTTGCCAATGGGTGAAAATCAACCGGAAAGAATCCAAGGTTGCTATATTTCCGATGAAGAAATTGAAAGATTAATAAATTATTGTTGTAAACAACAAAAAGTAACATATAATGAAGAAAATGATTTAACTAAAGCTTCTTCTAATTCTGCCTCTGGTAGTGGTAATGGCGAGGATGGTTATGATGACCCTATGTATGATGAAGTAGTCGAATTTGCTGTACAAACTGGTAAAATTAGTGCTTCACTGTTACAAAGAAGATTTCGCTTTGGCTTTAATCGGGCTGCGCGAATGGTGGATTTATTAGAAGCAAGAGGAATAGTAGGACCACAAAATGGTTCTAAACCGCGCGAAGTATTAATTAAATTAGATAAAGAAGAAGAATAAATAATTTATAAAAAAATTAAAAAATGTAACTTTAGGTTTACAAAGAAAAACTTATTGTGCTAAAATTAATATGATAAGTAATAAGTATAAGAAAGGGATTATATAATGGTAAAGAAAACAGTGAAAAAAAGTGAAGTTGGCAAGGATGAAAAGAAAGCATCCCCAGAAAAAAAGAAGATTGTATATAAAGAAACTCCTAAAACAGCTGCAGTTTATATAAATCCTAAAAATTATTTATATGCATTTTTGATATTAGTTGGTGGAATTTTATTAGCAGTTTATATCTTTAGTTGGTATAATGTTAAAAAAGAAGAAAGATTAATGGTTAGTTATTTAATTTCTTCTAATACCATTGAAAACAGTATTGCTGATTTAAATTCACTTTCACAAATAAGACAAGAAGCTCCTTCATCATATTTTATTTATATTAGTTATACTGGTGATGAAGAGGTTTATAATTTAGAAAAAGGTTTAAAAAAATTAATAGATAAATATGGAATAAATGATATATTTTATTATGTTAATTTAACCGATTTAAAAGATAAAAATACTAATTATTTAGAAGAAATTGCTCATAATTTAGAGATATCTTCTTTAGCAAATTTACCAGCAATTATATATGTTAAAGATGGTAATATTGTAAGAGTACTAGATGGGGTTAATAATACTAAGTTAACAACTGAACATTTTAAAAAATTATTAGATGAATATGATTTTGAAATAATTGAAAAATAAAAAATTGGTTAAATAAAATTAACCAATTTTTTTAATAACCTTTATTTTTATAATATTCGTATAATTCTTTAAAGCGATTAAAATGAACGACTTCTCTTTGTCTTAACCATAAAAGTGGGGCTAAAACATCTTCATCATCTGTTAAATCAATTAAATTTTCATAAACCGCTCTAGCTTTTTGTTCAGCAGCCATATCTTCCATTAAATCCGCAATTGGATCAGCTGTAACGGCAAAATAAGTAGCTGTAAAAGGTACACCGGATGCATCTACTGGATAGATACCTTTGTTATGATCGGCATAATATGATGAAAGACCTGCTTCTTCTAATTCTTTAACAGTGGCATTTTTGGTAAGTTCATGAACCATGGTGCAAATCATTTCACAATGTCCAAGTTCTTCTGTACTTATATCGTTAAGTAAAGCTTTACCTTTGTCATCAGGCATAGTGAATTTTTGACTAAAATAACGCATTGCTGCTGCTAGTTCTCCATTAGCACCGCCAAATTGGGTCATTAAATATTTTGCCATACGTAAATCTTTTTTATTAATATTTATTGGATAATTAGTGTGCTTGATATATTTAAACATACATATTACCTCCCATATTGTCCCATGGCCATGGATTTTGAATCCACTCAAACTTATTACCTTTAGTGCCTCCTATTGTGATTGGACCAAAACTGTCAACAAATTCTTTTTTAGCTTTTCTTCTTTCTTCTATCATGTTTTCTAGTAAATGGATGGCATTTAAATCATCGGGATGAGTATCTAGATATAAATTTAAATCAGTAATAGCAAATGCATATTGCATAACTGTAAATAATTTAGCTTCTCTGTCACTTTTAGGTCTAATATTAATGTAAGTTAAATTTTTATAAGGTTTATATTCATTTTTAAATAAATTACCTCTTAAAAATCCTTCTTTAGCTGGTAAGAAAATATTACTATCATAATTCATGTTCATATCTTTACTAGTTTTTAATCCAGATAAATTTAAAAGAGAAAAATCCAAATCAATATCGTTATTATCAAATAACATTTTTATACCTCCTACATTAATGTATGAAGTAATTTAAATGTCTTACCTGCTTTTGCCTATTTTATGTTAATTTGTTTAATTAAAAAATAATGTCAAACTATGACATAGTTAATGGATAACTAATTGACAAAATAATGGCAATACATTTATAATTTAAAGTATAAGATATGCAGATGCTATACATTAAAAAAGGTATTAAAGAGCATATTAAATAAAGTAAGGAGGAATCTTTATGAAGATAGAAGATAATAAGAAAAAAATTATAATTAGTGGAATAGGAGTTATGATATTATTAGTTTTGGTAATAAGTGCAACGTATGCCTATTTTAGTGTAGATGTTGATACAACTAATGCTAAACCAACAATAATAACTGGTAAAACACCACAAGCTCCTAGTGTTGCTATAAGCAAGTTTTTAGATGATGGTTTACATCTTAATTTAGATGAAATAGATATGACATTTTCTAGAATAGGAAGTTATTATGCTGCTAGTGGGGAAGATAATTACTATACAAGCTTAGAAGATGCAAGACAAAAAATTATTCAAGTAAGTGCTGCCGGGGAACCTGGTGTAAAATATGCTTGCAGTGGTAATGTTACAGTTGATATTAGTGGTGAGATGACTGATGTCTTAGAAAAAGATGATGTAATAATGAATTTATATGGGCTTGGACTTGATGAAACCTTAGATTTATATAATATAAAGAGTACAAAAACTCAAACTTATCCCGTAGAATTTGTTGCTAAAAGTAATAATACGGAATATTTAGAGGCTTATGCTAAGTTAGAAAATAAGAATACAGTTCAAGATTATTTAGCTGAGAAAGATTTAAAAATAGATATAACAGCTGATGATTTGGTTTGTGATATTGTTACTAATTTAGAAATACCAACTGTTGAATTAGCTGAAAGTCCTAATGATGTAAATGGTAATAGTTTTACAATAAATGCAACAGCAAGTAAAGTTAATGGTACTATTGATAGATGGTGTTATAAAATTGGGGAAGATGGTACTTATACTTGTGAAAAGAGTTCTAATACAACATTTACACATACATTTAACTTTTTAAATGCAGATACTGATTATACGGTTTATATTTATGCAGTTGATAAAAACGGTAATGGAACTGAAAGTGATGCAGTTAGTAAAACATTTAGAACTTCAGCTAAAACATTGGCAAAAGAATATATAGTTAGTAAGCATCCAACAGGTTTATCTGCAAATGAAATAGGTGAAATGTTAAGGTATCAAGGAACAGATGTTGATAATTATATTTGTTTAGGTGATGGAACAACTTGTAAAAAAACTGATGATAATATGTATCGAATAATTGGTATAACAAAAGATGGTAAAATAAAAGTTATGAAAGATAAGAGTATTGGCGATAGAACTTGGGATAATTCAAATAGAGATATTGCTTGGGAAAAAGGTACTTTATATACTTATTTATCTGGCACATGGTATAAAAATTTAAATGAAAATATTCAAAATATGATTGTTACGACTGACTGGAAGTACTTTACTGGTAGAAAGAAAGAGGATGCTGTACCTGCAAGTGAAGTACCAATTGATTTAACAGCCACCGAGTTATATGAGAAAGAAAATGGAACAGATGGCGTAACTACAGAAAATGTTAATGTAGGGTTAATGCAAGTAAGTGATTATTATCTATCAGAAAGTGAAAATGCTAATTGTTATCAAGATGCTTGTACTAATACTTGGATGTTTATTGATAAGAGTTACCAATGGACTATGTCACGATATGGTTTATATGAAAATGGTAATTATTGGGATGCTTACCGAATTGGTACTAAAGGTAAAGTAGATTGGATTAGTATAACTAATGCTCATGTAGTTAGACCGGTTGTTTATCTAGATCCTAATATTACGATAATTACTGGTGATGGTTCACAAGATAATCCTTTTGCTGCTAGACCTAATTAAAAAATAATTATTTAAAGCCTAGTTGAGTTTGTTATTCAACTGGGTTTTATATTGATTGAAGAATTTTGAAAAATACTCATAAAGTAATTGCATTTTTAAGACTAATGGTATTATAATTATTATTACTGAAGAATAAAAGGGTTTTGGAAAGGAAAAGAAAATGAAAAAAGAAGAAAGATTAAAAAATTTAATAAGAAGAGGTACTATGGGTGAAGAAATATCTACTAGTTGTTTAAAAAAATGGGGATATTCTATGGAAGATATTAGAACATTAGTAAATGATGGAGTTTTGAATCGTTTAAGAAGAGGTATCTATCAAATTAGTGATTTGACAAGTTTGGGAATTAAGATAAATAATTTTGAACCGGAATTTGATAATGTACAAGCAGGAGTAGAAACGACTGTGGATGGAGAAATAGTATTAATAGAAGAAAATATTTTTAACGAACCATTGCTAAAAGCAGCTTATAGATGTTATAAACTTGGTAATGATGAATTAGCAGATTTTAAAATTCAAAATTATATTGCTAAAATTGTGCAAAATGTTAAAAGTAATAATATTGAATTTGATATTACTCCTTATTTACATAAATTTTATTATTATGCAACAGCTGGTCGTGATTTTACAGCTGCAAGAGTTTATTTGAATTTTATTAAAAATTCAGCAAGTCTATCAAGATTATATGAAGAAACTCATGCTTTAGAAGATTATTATGAATATCATATGCATAAAGTAAATTTGGGGGAACAAAGTATAGAAGCACCAACTAAAAAACTTAAAAAATAGAAAATATTTGGTGTTTTTATGATAATGTGATAAAATAATCGTCGCAAAGAAAAGGTGGCGATTTTTTTGAAATTAGATACTTTAACATTGAAATTAGGAGAATTATTCTTAAATGATATTCCCTTAACTAAAGAAAATCTATTAAGTAGTGGTCTATCAATAAATGATTTAATAAGATTACAAGATAAAGCCATTATTAAGAAAGATGGCGATATCTATCAAATTAGTAATTTTGATTTTTTGTATATGTATGGACTTTTGCTATCTCATAATAAAGATGCTAAATGTAAAAGTTTTTGGGAAAAGTGTTATGCTTTAAATAGTCATCATTTTAAAATAGCTATTCAATTATTTTGGTATTATTTAAATTTTAATGAATATGATAAAGCTTTAGAAATATTATCTAATCTTTTACTTAAAGAAGATGTTAAACAAACTTATTTAGTTGATTTAAAAATGTATTTATATTTATTAAGTTTTTTAACTACTATTCCTGAAAATTTATTGCCAATTTTAAGAAATATAACTTTTGAAAGTTTACTACCTTTAAAAGAGGATAAAAGATTTCAGGGTAATTCTTATGAATATTATGTTAGAGAACATATTTTTAAACAAAAGTTTTTTAAAGCACGGATAATTATTGAAAAAAGTGAAACAAAAATTTTTGAAAAAAATAAGAATAAAATTCCTTTTAATATTATTATTGAGAGATTTTTAATTGACAAATGTATTCGGGTTCGGAAAAATTCCAAAACTGATTTATGGAATTATCTAAAAGATGAGGATTATGCATCAATTATTATGGCTTTAGAGAGCAAAAAAAGAACTGAAACTATTTTGCCTAATGAAAAATATATTTTAGCAATTTGTAAAACTATTATTAACTTAGATGAAAATGGTATAATTCCAGTTTCTCTTAATTTGATGCCGGCAGAAAATTTTACGGAAGCGATAAATGATTGTGAATATGAAAGAGCTTTAAAATTTCATAATCAAGGTATAAGAGCTAAGGGTTTTGAAGAAAAAAGATCGTTTTTAGGAGTTATTTTAGGTAATTTAGTAGATAGAATTAAAATGGCAAGAGCTACTAATAATGATCCAAAATATATTTTATTAGATTATTTGCAAAATGGTAATATTAAAGAATTTTTAAAACTTTTAAGAAAAATTCTTCGGGAAAATAACAAAGAGGAGTATGAAAATCTTTTAATTTATCTTCTTAAATTGGGAGCTTATAAAGGGACTGCTTATAAATTTTATATTGCTTATAAACAAATCTTAAATGGTACTTTTGTTTTTGATGTTGATGGTTATTTAAAGTCATTTTATGAAAAGAATAATGCTAATTTAAAAGAAGAAGCCAAAATATATTTAGATATTTTAAAAGAAGCACCTAGATTTACTAATTGTTCTCTTAATTTAGCTTCTTTAGAAAGTGCTCTTTTAACAAATGAAACTTTAGAGCATTTTAATCCTTTAGATCATGAATTAGATATAGTTGGTTTAGTTACTAATGGGGTAGAAATAGATACAATAATTGAAGAAAATATGGTAGATACAGAAGGTACTTTATTAATTTATTTAATATTAGCTAAATATTATTATAGTTTGGGATTTAAAAAAATGGGTGATAAATATTTAGATAGAGTAAATAAAAGTATAATAGTTAAAACGAAATTAGTTAAAAATGTTTTAGATATTATTCTTAAAAATAAAAATTTATATTTAAGTAAAGCTAAGACGGGTGATAGTAAAAGAGTTTTATTAAAGAGTTTATTGGCTTGACTAGATGAGAAAAAAGTAATAAAATAATAGCATATTGAAGTATTTTCTATGGAAAGAAAAGTATGATACTTAACTTAAATTACAAGCGAAGACGGTTGGTGGAAAAGTCAAATGAGTAAGTATTCAGAAGACACTTTCAAAAAAATAGAAACGCAAGATTGCGATAAATTTTAAAGACCTAGAAGTAAGGTGGTACCGTGGGGATTATGCCTCGCCCTTATGTTTCTAGGTTTTTTTAAATAGAAAGAAGGTATAAAATGATAACAAAGCAAAAAGGTTGTGTGGATATTGGAGGTGATGATAGTATTCTTTATGAATATATACGGAATGTTGTTGCTCATATGATGACTAGTTATAATTATTCATTTATTAGAACCCCAATATTTGAAGCTAGCGAATTATTTCATCGGAGTGTGGGAGTTTCCTCTGATATTGTTAAAAAAGAAACTTATGATTTTCAAGATAAAGGGGGTCGTAATTTAACCTTAAGGCCAGAAGGAACAGCAGGAGTTGTAAGAAGTTATTTAGAAAATAAAGGTTATTCATTACCAGATGTTCAAAAATATTATTATTTTGGGACAATGTATCGTTATGAAAGACCACAAACAGGACGGTTACGGGAGTTTACACAATTTGGCGTCGAAGTTTTAGGTAGTAATGATCCTTTTATTGATGCCGAAGTAATTAGTTTACAATATAAAATTTTAGAAGCTTTACGAATTAGTAATTTACAAGTTAATATTAATTCTTTAGGGGATAATGAGTCAAGGATGAATTATCGCGAGGCTTTAATTAATTATTTAAAACCTCATATTCATGAATTATGTCCAGATTGTCAAGAAAGATTTAACACTAATCCTTTAAGAATATTGGATTGTAAAGTAGATGCACAAAATGAAATTATTCAAAATGCACCGCGGACAATCGATTATTTAAATACGGAAAGTAAGAAACGATTTGAGACGGTTTTAAAATATTTGGATTTATTAGAAATAGATTATGAAGTTGATGCCAAAATTGTGCGGGGTTTAGATTATTATGATCATACTGTTTTTGAAATTGTTTCCTTAGATAATAATGAGGGTAGTCAAAGTGTTTTAGGCGGTGGAGGTCGTTATAATAAGCTTATTAAAGAATTAGATGGACCGGATTCTTATGGTATTGGTTTTGCTTGTGGGGTTGATCGTATTTTAGCTATTATGAAAGAGATGCCTTTTTATCAAGATTTTAAGGAAAGTATTGATTGTTATGTTATGTATGTTTCAGAAGAAGAAAAGTTGTATGCTTTAGAAATAACCCAAAATTTGCGTTTAAATGGTGTTATAACGGAAACAGATTATTTAAATAAGGGGTTAAAAGGACAATTTAAAGCTGCTGATCGTTTTAAAGCTAAATATTTAATAATTTTGAATAATGAAGATTTGAAAAAAGGGCTAGTTAATGTAAAAGATAACGCAACTAAAGAAGAAGTTAAAGTTGATTTGGATGAATTAACTGAATATATTATAGGAAATTTATAGGGAGTGAAGAATATGGAAAATATATATCGTAGTAGATATTGTGGGGAAGTTAGTAAAGATGATATTGGCAAAGAAGTTAGAGTGGCTGGTTGGATTAATTCAATTCGTAATTTAGGTAGTTTAGTTTTTGTTACCCTAAGAGATGAAACGGGGATTGTTCAAATTATTAGTGAAGATGTTCAAGTCTTTAAAGATGTAACAAGAGAAAGTACGGCTTCTATTACTGGAACAGTCCGGATGCGTTCTGATAAAAATCCTAATATGAAAACTGGAGATATTGAAATTGTTTTAACTAAATTAGAAATTCTTGGGAAATGTCAAAATGTTTTACCATTTGAAATAAGTCGCAGTAAGGAAGCTTCTGAAGAGACAAGATTAAAATATCGTTATTTAGATTTAAGAAATAGTTTGGTTCATGATAAAATTTTATTTCGGGTACAAGTTATTGATTTTTTAAGAAAAATTATGAAAGAACAAGGTTTTACGGAAATTGCAACCCCAATAATTACTGCGAGTAGTCCGGAAGGAGCTCGGGATTTTGTTATTCCTTCTCGTAATTATAAAGGTAAATTTTATGCTCTACCTCAAGCACCCCAAATATATAAGCAATTACTAATGGTTTCCGGCTTTAATCGTTATTTTCAAATTGCACCTTGTTTTCGGGATGAAGATTGTCGGGCTGATCGAACCTTGGAATTTTACCAATTAGATTTAGAAATGAGTTTTGCTACAGAAGAAGATGTGTATGAAGTAGGAGAGAAGGTTTTCTATGAAACTTTTAAGAATTTTTCTAATAAAGAAGTTTCACCACGACCTTTTAAGAGAATACCTTATAGAGAAGCAATGGCTAAATATGGTTCTGATAAACCAGATTTAAGAAATCCTTTAATTATTGAAGATATTAGTTCAATATTTACCAATAGTAATTTTAATGGTTTTAAAGGTAAAGTAGTAAAAGCTATTAAAGTTAAGGTTTGTGATAAACCTAATTCTTGGTATAAAAAATTGGAAGAATTTATGAAAGAAAAAGGAGCTCAAGGTTTAGCATATTTGAAAGTAGAAGCTAATGAATTAAAATCAACTATTACTAAATTTTTAAGTGAGGAAGAAATTGCTGATTTGCAAAAAACTTTAAATTTAGAAATAGGAAATGTTGTTTTTGTGGTAGCTGGGGATAAATCAGTTGAGAAATTAGCTGGTATTTTAAGAAATAAATTAGGTATAGAACTAGATTTAATTGATAATAATAAATTTGAATTTTGTATTATTAATGATTTTCCAATGTATGAGTGGAATGAAGAAGACAATAAATGGGATTTTGGTCATAATCCATTTAGTATGCCCAAAGGGGGCTTGGAAGCGTTAGAAAAAGCGGATATAGAGAATATTGTTGCTTATCAATATGACTTTGTATGTAATGGTAATGAAATGGCTTCAGGGGCTGTTCGTAATCATGATATTGAGATTATGAAAAAAGCTTTTGCAATAGCGGGTTATGATGAAGAAGTTATTAAGAATAAATTTAGAAGTTTGTATACTGCCTTTAAGTTTGGAGCTCCTCCTCATGCTGGGATGGCACCGGGGATTGATCGCATTATCATGTTATTAACTGAAGAAGAAAATTTAAGAGAAGTACAAGTCTTTCCACCAAATGTTTCTGGCATGGATTTACTGATGGGTAGTCCTAATGAACTAGATGAGAAACAACTTAGAGAGTTACATATTAAAGTACGAGATTAAAAGACATCTGGTAATATGTCAAGAAAAAAATTAGCAGATATTTAAATAATTTACTGCTATATCAAATAAATTATTACACGACAAAAAGCCCTGTTCAGCATTGTGAACAAGCGTTTGCTGTAGTGAAAGTTAATTCATAATATCAAATTCACTTGGAACTTATAGTTGATTTTTACATAGCAAACCAAAAATCAATCTAATTAATTTACGAGAAGAAAGAGCGAGGGCACGTTTGTGTTGATGAGTTTTTACTTCTGAAAACTTATTTTGATAATAATTTTTCATAGTAGAGTTATGAGAAATCATTAAAGAGGTAGCTTCCGATATGTAATATTTAAGGTACATATTAGCAGATTTAGCCATAGGTTTATCAGAATGTTCAAACTCACCAGATTGATGTCTAGGCCAATAGAAGCCAGCGTATTTAGCAAGTTGATTATGAGATTTAAAAAGATTAATATCAACAATCTCAGCCAAGATACCAGCAGCAAAAACTGGCCCAATGCCTGGAATGGATAAAAGGATATGATAAGCATTAGGATCTAAACCTTTAATAACTTTTAAAATAGCCTTATCAATACTTTTTATTTCACTTTGAAGGCAAGCAATAACAGTTAAAGAAGAAGCAATAGCAGAACCAACCGCTTCATAAGAAACAGCATCAAGTCTATAGGAGTCTCTAGCAGCTTTAACAAGAATATTAGCATTGTTTTCTGGGTTTTTAAAACGATTTTTCCCTTTAGAAGAAATAAAATCGACAAGATCTTCGATAGGAGTATTAATGATATCTTCGCTGGAAAGGAATTCAGTTAAAATAGCAGAAGAAGATTTACCAAATTTATTAGAAAAAGGTTTATTATCAGTATTTTCTAAACCAGAAAATTTAAGAAAAATATTAGCAGAAACATAACATTTTTCTTTGGAAATTTGGTCAGCAAGATGTTTTCTTTGACGAGTTAGTCTTTGTAAAGCAAGAAACTGAGAACCTTTAAAAGGAGATAAAGAATTAGTACGACCTACGCGAATAAAATCAGCAACGATAAAAGCATCACCTGGATCAGTTTTTTCCATTTCAATATAGGAATCTTTGTATTTATCAATACTTTTAGCATTAACAGTATAAATAACAGAATTAAGATTGTTTAAAATAGGATTAGAACTTAAAAAAGAAGCAATATGAATATAATAAACACCGGTACATTCCATAGCAAAGATAACTTTATTAAAGTGATATTCGTTCATAATATTAGAAATAGAACTAACTAAAGAATCTGAACCAGAAGGAGTATTATCAAAAGACAAATTAAGAAGTTTGTCTTGATTAAAATTTATTGCACAAACTTGATTAGATTTTAGAGAGACATCAATACCAACAAATAAAGTTT